>JBAQMW010000326.1:0-6538 GCA_049303155.1 Thermodesulfobacteriota bacterium
GTCTTAATACTATTTAATTGGATTCGAATAAAGCAAGGGCGCGGAATTAGGATTAATGTCTTGACGTAACTCAACCCTTTAGAGCCTGCCCCCGCAGGCATTAAGCGGGGGGTTGATGTCTCAAGGCTAAAGCCTTGAGTTACAGTGGCACCGGGCGTGGAATATGCAATTACGCTTTTGCGTAGGGGTTCAAAATTTTGAACCCCTGCGTTTTAACAAGAAAAAACTCTCCAAGGAGGTAAAAGAACTATGGGCGAACATACGGAAACTCATGCCGCGCTCCACGCGCCGGCATGGCACACAAGCGTTTGGCCGCTGATACTGAGCGTCGGGATACTGTTTTTGGTTCCCTTGGCTTTCGCGGCGCATTTTGTCTACAAAAGTTCCATGCTTTCGTACATATTCCTCGGCATAGGGGCTCCGCTCGTGATTATATCCATCGCGGGCTGGATAAAAGAAGGCATGGCCGACGAGCACGGCTACGGGGAAGGGCACAGCGTATGGGCAATGCCGATATTCATAGTTGCCGAGGCGCTTCTCTTTTTCGGATTTTTCGCGGCGTACTGGGTGCTCCGGCTTTCCGCGCCTTCATGGCCGCCGGAGGGCACTCCGGAGATATCGCTCCTTATACCGATAATAATGACCGTGGTGCTTCTGTCTTCGAGCGTTACGATACACTTCGCCGAAGAGAGAATGGACCACGACGACAACGGCGGCCTTATCAAGTGGCTTGTGATAACGATGGTCTTGGGCGGCGCGTTCCTCGGCATGAGCGTTTACGAGTGGACGGAACTTTTCCACGAAGGGTTCATCCCCTCGACTAACGTCTATTCGACGTCGTTTTTCTCCATAACCGGTTTTCACGGCTCTCACGTGCTCGTGGGGCTCGGAATGTTTTTGTGCGTTCTTTTGCCGGCGCTTTCAAAGAAGGTCAGCAAGCCCTTTGTTCGGGCGGCCTCGATATACTGGCACTTCGTTGACATAGTGTGGCTCTTTGTCGTAAGCCAGATTTATTTCTGGTAATCCGGTTAGGTAAGAGGCATTTCAAGACTTCAGAAAGGAGAGGACTATGAAGAAATGGAAGTTTTCGACGCTTGCGATGGCGGCGTTTCTTTTTGGCGCGGCTGTTACGGCCAATGCCAAGAGTTTTCCGGAATCGCCTGCTGATTCAAGGGAGGGCTGGCACCACCTCTGGAACGAACTCATGTGGGACATATCCATAATCGGGGTTGTCTTTGCCCTTGTAACGCTTTATTTTCTCATCAAGTACAAGAGGAAAACCCCCGGCCAGACCGGAGACGGCCCGAAGCTCGGCAAGTTAGCGGTCTTCGGATGGGCGCTCATACCGGCGTTGGTGTTCATGGCGGACGATCTTTTCCTCGCGGCCAAGAACTTCGAACTCTGGAAGGCCTATCGTAACGTCCCTGCGGGTGCTTACGAGGTGCATGTCGAGGGTTACATGTGGGGATGGGACTTCACCTATAACGAAGGAATAAAGACCACGAACGAACTCAGGGTTCCTGTCGGGAAACCCATAGTGGTAAGGATTACGAGCCGCGACGTCGTGCATAGCTTCTTCCTTCCGTATTTCAAAAACAAGTGGGACGCGGTGCCGGGCAGGCAAACTTACGTGTACTTTCAGCCGAAAGAAGTTGGCGAGTACCTGATAACCTGCGCCGAATACTGCGGCATGCTCCACTCCTCCATGTACGGCAAGGTCATAGTAATGCCCGAGGCGGACTTCAACAAGTGGATTGAAGAGAACAAACCAAAAGGAGGGGCTGTATGAGCGCGGCTATAGAGACGGTAAAAGGCGGATTCAGCCTTAAAGAATGGATATTCACGACCGACCACAAGAGGATCGGCGTTCTGTATTTGATAGGTTCTTTAGCGGCGTTTTTAGTGGCCGGCATTATGGCCATGCTCATGAGGACCGAGCTTTCGCACATAGGGCCCGACGTTACGGCCAACCCTTCGACCTACAACACGTGGTTGTATTTTCACGGAGCGGCCATGATACTCGGCTTCCTGATACCGGCCCTTACCGGGTTTTTCGCGAATTACATCGTGCCGCTTATGATAGGCGCGAAGGACGTCGCGTTCCCGCGGCTGAACGCCTTCAGCTTTTGGCTCTACTTCATGGGCATTGTTTTGGCGCTCCTTACCTTCGTGATACCCGACCCTCCGGACATCTTGTGGACGGGTTATCCGCCGTACTCCATCCTAAGCCCCGGCAATACCTCGTTTTACACCTTTACGGTGCTTCTCATTGGATTCTCGAGCATAGCCGGAGGAATTAACTTGCTGACGACCATCATCTTCATGAGGGCTCCGGGCATGACGTGGAGCAAACTCAACATCTTCGTCTGGTGCACCGTTGCGGCCTTCATCATCCAGGTCATATTCATTCCGCTGATTGGAACCGCCGTAACGATGTTGAGTCTTGATAAATATATCGGAACTAACTTCTTTAACGTGGCTAAGGGCGGGGACGTCCTCATATACCAGAACCTCTTCTGGGCTTACTCGCATCCGGCCGTTTACGTCATATTCCTTCCGGCCATAGGCATGATATACGAGATAGTGGCCACCTTTACAAAGAACAGGATATTCAACATAAAGACGGTCGTTTACGCCGGCATAGGCGGCACCCTCGCGTTGAGCGGCATAGTGTGGGCTCACCACCTCTACGTGGCCGGCATACCTGACTGGATGGTTTTGGTGCACGTGGTTACGACGCTCATCATAAGCATTCCGGTCGGTCTTCTCGTCATAGGGCTCGTGGGGACTCTTTACAAGGGTTCGATACAATACTCTACTCCCATGTGGTACGCGGTAGGGTTTTTCTTCCTTGTCCTCATAGGAGGCCTTACGGGCATACCCAACGCCATGAGCGGCATATACATCCATTTGACGGATACATACTGGATGCCGGGACATTTCCACTACATCATGGGCGTGTCGGCCGTGACTGCCGTGCTCGGCGGCACGTACTACATATTCCCGAAGATGACGGGCAGGATGTATAACGAAACCCTCGGCAAACTCGGCTTCTGGCTTTTCTTCATAGGCGCGAACATCACGTTTTCCATCACCATGTACATGGGCGCGGCCTACGGCATGCCGAGACGTTACTATGATTACGCGCAGTTCCCGGAGATAGAAGGGCTTCAGCAAATAACCACCTACGGAAGCTACATCATACTGCTCGGGGCGATTGTCGTTCTTGTTTCATGGATACACGCGCTCGTCGCGGGCGAGAAGGCGACTTCGAACCCGTGGGGCTCGAAGTCTCTCGAATGGACTCATACACAGTCGCCGCCTCCTATCGGCAATTTCGCCGAGCCGGTTAAGCTTCCGGAGGATTGGGATCCGTACGGATACAAAAAAGATTGACGCGTAAGGACGGGACGCCCCGATGTTGCATCGGGGCGCCCGTTTTTTAACGGAGGGATTTCTAATCATGGGCGCGATAACAAACTATCTGCCGCTTTTTAAACTCAGGATATGCTCTCTTATTACGTTCAGCGCGGTCGTCGGGTTTATTTCCGCCGGAGTGGTCAATGTCTCGTTTTCCTCCCTTATCGTGCTCGTGTTCGCGACAATGCTCGCGTCCGCCGGAGCGAGCGCCTTTAATCATTATTTCGACATGGACATAGACGCATTGATGCCGAGGACAAAGGCGCGCCCCATTCCTTCGGGAGGGGTAACGGACGGCAAGGTCGTGCTCGCCATAGCGGTAATTCTTCTCATTATTTCCCTTGTAGTCTCGTCCATCGGCCTTAACTACATGGTCGGGCTGCATCTTTTGTTAGGCGCCCTTACCTACGCCGTGCTTTATACCGCGTGGCTTAAGAGAAGAAGTTGGGTGAACATAATAATAGGAGGGTTAGCAGGAAGTTTCGCCGTGCTTGCGGGCGGGGCTTCGTCAACGCCCGGGTTGTGCGCGGCGCCGGTTCTTTTGGCGATAACCATGTTTTTCTGGACACCGTCCCATTTCTGGAGTTTCGCCATACTCCACAGGGAAGATTACGAAAAGGCCGGGGTGCCTATGCTTCCGAACGTCATAGGGGATTCGAGGACGGCCCGCTGGATACTCTTGAATACGATAGTCCTCGTAGGTAGTTCTTTCCTTCCTTTTTTCTTCGGAGACCTCGGATATGTCTATATGGTTACGGCAACGATTGTCGGGGTTTATTTCATAGCCATGAACCTTAAACTCATCCGCTCCCAGACGAAAGAAATAGCGAGGGCGAATTTCAGGGCAAGCATGGTTTACTTAGGATGTCTTTTTATCGCGGTCATAGCGGACGTCTACGCGCCTCTTTGGTAAGGGTTTTCAGAGGGGACTGTCCCCGGAATCTCCACAACCGATAAAGGAGGTAAAAAACCATGGCTCTTGAGTGGACTCAGGATTATTCCATCGGAATAAAGGATATAGACGACCAGCATAAGGAGCTTTTCGACCGCATAAATATGCTCCAGAATGCCATGATGGCGGGCAAGGGCGAGCAGGAGATAGAGGGCACCTTCAAGTTCCTCGAGGAATATATCGTGCTTCATTTTTCAAGCGAAGAGAAACTTCAATACGGCGCGGGCTATCCGGATTATCCCGGGCACAAGGACCTGCACGAGGCTTTCAAGAAGACCTTCGTGGAACTCAAAAGGAAGTTCGACTCCTCCGGCGCGAGAAAGACCGCTGTCGCCATCGAAATAAACAAGGCGGTCAGCGACTGGATAATAAAGCACATATTCGTCGAGGACAAAAAGGTCGGCAGGTTCCTGAAAGAGAAGCGCTCGGAAGTTACCTTAAAAGCAATCATTTAAGGCGCGGACGACGCTTTTGTAACTCAAGGCTTTAGCCTTGAGACATCAACCCCCTGCGACCCATGCTTTTGCATGGGTACCCCGATTGCGGGGGCAGGCTCTGAAGGGTTGAGTTACGTCAAGACATCAACCCTATGTATTGACGCCGAAAAGCGGCGCCGGGCGGAGACTTTCTTTCGAAAGGTTTTTTTGTGTTTTTTAAATGGACGGAAGACCTTGCCGTTAATATCCCTGAAATAGACGAACAGCATAAAGAACTTTTTTTAAGGATAGACGCCCTTCATTGCGCCATATTCGAGGGCAAGGGTTCAATCGAGTTGTCCGCGCTTTTCGCGTTTCTCGGAGATTATGTTACAATACACTTCAATGACGAAGAGGGTATCATGGCGCGGCATGATTACCCGAATCTTTCCATCCATAAGGACGAGCACAGGGGATTTAAAGACAGATTCGGGCGTCTTAAGCAAAAGTGCGAACTCGGCCGGGCAGGCCGCGATATGGCAATCGAGGTGGATAAAGTCGTATGCGATTGGCTTATAAGGCATGTCTGCATGGCGGACAAGACTTTCGCGAAGTTTTTAAGGGGCCGGCCTCCGGATAAAGGGCAGGGCTCCCGCGACCTTGATGTCGGGGTACCCAGGTGAAGCGCCGACCCAAGCTATGCTTGGGTACCCCGACGGGAATGGGCAAGGCAATGGTGTTTTTTAACGGACTAATGGCATTCATTATATTTCTTTTTCTTTCTTCCTTTGCATCAGCCTTTCAAGACACTTCTCTCGAATTCAAGGATGCAGGCGAGGCGATAAGGGTCTCGAAGGAGTCAATCGGAAAAATCCCGAACGACTACACCCTCGTTGACCAGGACGGCAAAACCTTCCGTTTGTCGGATTTCAAAGGCAAACCACTCGTCGTAAGTTTCATCTACACCACCTGCGAAAGCGCCTGCTCCACCATAACTATGAGCCTCGACAAGGCCTTTTCCAAGGCGGGAGACGGCTTCGGCACGAAGTTTAACGCATTGACCGTGGGCTTCGATACGGCTCGCGATACGCCTTCGGCAATGAAGGCTCACGGCAAACACTTCGGAGCGGATTTTTCGAAGTGGAAGTTCGCATCCGCCGATGAAAAGACTATTCAGGCCATGACAAGGGACTTCGGTTTTACGTACAGAAAAATCAAGTCGGACTTCAGCCACCCGAACATGGCGAGCGTTTTGGACTCGAACGGCAGGATATACGCACAGCTCTATGGGATGGAATTGACCCCGGACGAGGTGTTGAAGCCTGTTTACGCGGCGGCTATGCCGGGAGCTTCGGCCCCTCCGAAGTGGAAAGACGCCTCTAACGTCAAAGACATGCTCCGCGCCCTCTGCTACACCTACGACCCGAAGAGTGGCGCTTACCGCTTCGATTATCTCATGCTCTTTCCCATAGTCTTGGGTCTTATCATACAAGGTGCGATAATATTCGTCATAGTGTATCTTTACAGGCAAAGCAGACGCCTTAACGCCGTTCCTCGCGAATAGTCTTCTTTCTATCCTGTTTTTTCCTTGCAATGGCTCGCCCAAAGATGTTACATAAATAGATACCCTTAACGCAGGTTTTAGAGAGTAGTTTTACTGCCGGAAGGAGAGATGTCCGAGCGGCTGAAGGAACGCGCCTGGAAAGCGCGTGTACATTAACGTGTACCGAGGGTTCGAATCCCTCTCTCT
>JBAQMW010000327.1:0-7522 GCA_049303155.1 Thermodesulfobacteriota bacterium
AAGGAATACGCAATAACGCGGCTCGAAACCCTGCACGATTTGCTTGCAAAAGAAACCCGGTAAAAAGGAGAAAAAATGAAGACAATAAAAATATCATCGCTTATTTTAGTGGGAGCGTTCGCTTTCACGCTTAGCGCATACTCTGCCGCCCTTGCGGGAGAAAAAGGCCACGGCGCTCCTCACTGGACATACGAGGGCGAAGGCTCGCCCGACAAATGGGGCGAACTCTCCCCTGATTACGCAACCTGCTCGCAGGGCAAGACACAGTCCCCGATAGACATAAAGGAGGCCGCGCAGGAAGAACTTACGCCCATAGACTTCTCTTACTCCGCGATAAAGACCGCGAAGGTCTTGAATAACGGCCACACCCTGCAGGTAAATTACGATAACGGCAGCATGATAAGCATAAACGGAAAAGAATACGACCTCGTTCAATTCCACTTCCACGCCCCGAGCGAGCACACGGTTAACGGAAAACCGGCGGACATGGAACTGCACTTCGTGCATAAAAACGGGAATAAAAAACTCGCTGTCGTCGGAGTTCTCATGGTGAAGGGCGCGGAAAACGAAACCATCGCCAAACTATGGGCGAACCTGCCGAAAAATGCCAATGACTCGGCGGACGTCAAGGCTGCGTTCAACGCCGGAGACCTTCTCCCCGTCGAAAAGGGATACTTCAACTACTCAGGCTCTCTTACGACCCCGCCCTGCAGCGAAGGGGTTAACTGGCTTGTGCTTAAAAACCCGATAGAGATGAGCGAGTCTCAGATAAAGGCCTTTGCAGGCATAATCGGCAAGAGTAACCGCCCTGTTCAACCGGTTAACAAAAGGAAACTTAAAAGCACTAACTTCTGATAAGCGATTTGATAACGGCTCAAGCCCGCTTCGAGAAGCCCTCCGGCGTTATGCCGGGGGGCTAAAATTTTAACGGAGACACATTATGAACAAACACGCTTTTATATTTTCTCTCCTCACGGCTTTTATCTGGGGGCTCGCTCCGGCGTTTGAAAAGACGGGGCTTAACGGCAGGATAGACCCCTTTGTCGGCGTGGTGGTCCGCTCGATACCAATAGCGGCCGCGGCAATAATGGGTCTTTTCGTCTTCGGAAAGGTCTCGGAGGCTATAACAAGCGACCTGAAAAGCGTCCTCCTCGTGGCAACAGGCGGATTCTTGGCCGGATTCCTCGGGCAGATGACCTTTTACACCGCGCTTAAAAGCGGCGAAGCCTCTGTCGTGGTGCCGGTCGCGGCCACGTACCCGCTCGTCGCTCTCCTCGTGTCCATAATATTTCTCGGAGAGGCGTTGACTATCCAAAAAATCCTCGGCGCCGGCCTTATAGTAGGCGGCGTTGTATTGCTTAGATAGCAAGCCTGCCAAAAATCTTTTAATTCAGCCCTCCCTATGATATTATCCACAGCGTCGTTTTCCGATGTCATACATCTCTAAGAAGGCGTTTTATAATGGATTACAAAACCACTCTGAACCTACCGAAAACAGACTTTCCCATGAAGGCCGACCTCGCGAAAAAAGAGCCTGAGACGCTCAAAAAATGGACTGAGGCGTCTTTATATGAAAAAATAATCGCAACGGGAAAAAACCGCGAAAGATACACCCTTCACGACGGCCCTCCTTATGCGAACGGCAACATCCACATAGGCCACGCCTTAAATAAAATACTAAAAGACATGGTCGTCAAAAGCCGCTTTATGTCGGGGTTTTCAACTGCCTACGTGCCGGGCTGGGATTGCCACGGCCTGCCCATAGAGCTTCAGGTGGAAAAGAACCTCGGAAAAAACAAGGACTCCCTGAGTAAGACCGAGATACGCAAGCACTGCCGCGCCTACGCCGAAAAATTCGTGGATATCCAAAAAGAGGAATTCAAGAGGCTCGGCATTTTCGGCGACTGGGACAATCCCTACCTTACCATGAGCTACGAATATCAATCAGGCATCTTGGCGGAGCTTGGCAAGGTTCACGCAAAGGGGCTTCTTTATAAAGGGAAAAAGCCGGTTCATTGGTGCGCCTCCTGCAAAACCGCCCTTGCCGAGGCTGAGGTCGAGTACACGGATAAGACGTCTCCTTCGGTTTACGTTAAGTTTCAAGTAAAAAGCGACCCAACGGGAATATTACAAAAATTCCCGAAATCGCGCCACTTTTTCATAATCTGGACGACTACCCCTTGGACTCTTCCGGCGAACCTCGCAATAGCCGTGCATCCCGACATAAATTACAGCGGAATCGAGGTGCGACCTGAAGGTAGAGAAGATAACGAGGTCTGGATAGTGCAAAGCGACCTTCAGGTAAAAATTGAGGAGTTGTTTAACACAAAAATAAGCGGTGGGGCAACAGGCGGTACATGGAAAGGCAAAGACCTCGAAGGCATTGTCTGCTCTCACCCCTTTATCGAGAGAGAATCCAAGATCGTCTTAGGCGAGCACGTAACGACCGACGCCGGCACGGGATGCGTGCACATCGCCCCGGGCCACGGTCAGGACGACTACGAGATAGGACTTAAATACGGCCTCGACATATACGCGCCTGTTGACAACGCGGGCAAATTCACGAGCGAATTCAAGGAATTTGAGGGGCAGTTCGTCTTCAAAGCCAACGAAGGCATAATAGAGCTTCTTAAAAGCAAGGACGCGCTTCTTAAAAAAGAAGACATCTCGCATTCCTATCCGTGCTGCTGGCGGTGCAAAGAAAAAATAATCTTCCGAGCGACCGCCCAGTGGTTCGTTTCAATGGAGAAATCTGATTTAAGAAAAAGGGCTTTAAAGGCCATTGACGAAGACGTTAGATGGATTCCCTCGTGGGGAAGGGACAGAATTTACAACATGGTCGAGGGCAGACCCGACTGGTGCCTTTCGAGGCAGAGGGCTTGGGGCGTGCCAATACCCGCGATTTCGTGCGTTGGTTGCGGAGAGAGTTTTTTGGACAGCGCCCTCATAGACAATCTCGTAAAGATATTTGAAAGGGAAGGCGCGGACGTTTGGTTTTCAAAAGACCTGTCAGAATTCCTGCCCAACGGCGTAAGATGCCCGAAGTGCGGCAAAAGTGAATTCTTAAAAGAAGAAGATATCTTGGACGTCTGGTTCGATTCCGGAGTAAGTTTTGCAAACGTAGTCGAGAAAAGAGATAACCTCGGCTACCCGGCTGACCTCTACCTCGAAGGAAGCGACCAGCACAGGGGGTGGTTTCAGTCTTCCCTTCTTACGAGCGTCGGGACGAGGACCCGGGCTCCGTATAAGGCCGTCCTGACGCACGGCTTTGTTGTTGACGCTGGTGGCAGAAAGATGAGCAAGTCGCTCGGCAACGTCGTCGCTCCTCAGGAGGTTATCAAAAAATACGGCGCCGAGGTGTTAAGGCTCTGGGTCGCGGCGGAAGATTATAGAGAGGACATACGCATATCAGAAGAAATCCTCCTGAGACTCTCGGAGGCATACAGAAAGATAAGAAACACGTTCCGATTTATCCTCGGCAATCTATATGACTTCGACCCGGCTAAAGACATGGTCGAATACGCCAATCTCGGCGAGATTGACAGGCTTACGCTTCACAGGCTCGAAATCCTGAAGCGCAAGGTAACGGGTGCTTACGACTCTTTTGAATTTCATGCGATATACCACTCAGTGCATAATTTTTGCTCGCTTGATTTAAGCGCGTTTTATCTCGACATAGTGAAAGACAGCCTTTACACCGAAAAGGCGGCTTCCCTTGAAAGACGCTCCAGCCAGACAGTCATGTATCACGTGCTCGACCATTTGTTGAGATTACTTTCACCCGTGCTTGTCTTTACGACCGACGAGGCGTGGGGTTCCATGCCCGGTAAAAAAGAAGAAAGCGTCCACCTTGCCGCGTTTCCTTCGCAAAATAACGATTGGCTCGACGACGGGCTTGAAAAGAAATGGGCGAAACTCTTGGCAATCAAGGACAATATATCAAAGGGGCTGGAAGGGGCAAGGGCGGGGAAAATCATAGGCCATTCGCTCGACGCTGAGGTTACGTTCGACTTCAAAATAATTCAAGCGAATTGGGAAACAGCCAGCTTATCAAGTCTATTCGACAAGCTTTTTAAAGATTCAAAGGAATTCATTGATTTTATAAAAGACAACTCAAAAATACTCGAAGACATTCTCATTGTATCAAAGGTCTCATTCAGGAAATCGATAAACGAAGATTTGACAATATCGTTTAGAAAGGCCCCGGGCATAAAGTGCGAGCGGTGCTGGCATATTAACGAAAGTGTGGGCAAAGATGAAACTCATCCAACGGTGTGCGAAAGATGCGTTCAAGCCTTAAGCTGATACTGATAATCTCCGTCTCGGCCGCGGTCTTAGACCAGTTGTCTAAGGCCATAATCCTCGCCTACCTTCCTGAAAACGCTTTTATGGAAATCATACCCGGATTTTTCGACCTCGTGCATTTCAAAAACCCGGGCGCCGCGTTCGGCATCTTAAGGGACAACGGGCAGTGGAAGACCGTGTTCCTTTCGCTGGCCTCGGTCGCGGCAATCGTAATAATCGGGTTTCTCCTGAGAGACGCCAAAGACGCGCTTACCCGCGTTTCTCTTTCTCTCATAGCTGGCGGGGCCGTGGGAAATCTCGTTGACAGGATAAGGTTCGGCACGGTAATTGATTTCTTGGACTTCCATGTCAGGGGGCTTCACTGGCCGGCGTTCAACGTGGCGGATTCTTGCATAACAATCGGCGTCGCATTGGCCATAATCAACGCCTTCTCCCGCAAGCAGGGGTGACCTCCCCGCTTAATGCCTGCGGGGACAGGCTCTTGACCCGCAATTCTTTAACCTTCCTCGCGCTATGCGCGCCGCAGGGGCTTATCAATTCATTGTGCTGTCCGCAAGGACAGTGGTAACCTCCCCGCTTAATATTGTCCGCCTCGCCTGTGGCGGGCGAGATCTCGCTTGTGGCGGACGGGGACAGGCTCTGCACCCTAAATGTTTTAATTTGCGTTGGGGTATGCGTGCCACAGGACTTTATTTATTCGCTGTGCCGTCCGCAGGACAAAGACAAAAATTAAACCTCTTCAAGAATTCCGATTTTCTTGAGTTCCGCCTTCACGAAGCTCTTCACGACTTCCCGGTCTTCGGAAAGTATGGAGGTAAACTCTATACCCACGCCTCCGAAAAGGGTTCGCGAGGAATTCTGCGGAATGGCCCATTTGACCATGCCCTTTACGCTTATTATCCTTTCAATTCCGGGGAGCGAAAACTTAAGCGCCACCATGGCGCCCGGCAAAAGTTCTATCCGCGTATGAAGAAAAAGCCCGTTCGCGCTCAGGTTCAGGAGAAACCCGGTATAATCAATATCTCCCACCCCGAAATCCACGGGAAGGGAAATCGGAACACGTTCTTCGCCCCTCTCGGCGCTGGTCTGCGGGAAAAGGAGTTTATTGACCCGGAATACCACCTGCTCCGGCGTAAACCCCTTTGTCATGAGCCCGCTCGCGCCCATGCCCTTTAGTCTGTCGAATATCTCTGATACGTCGTAGACGCCCGTTACGGCAAGCACCGGAAATTTGCCCTTAAAGCCGTTATTGTTGATCCAGTCGAGCACGCCGAAACCGTCCACCTCCGGCATCTGTATGTCCAACACCAGAAGGTCAATCCCTTTCGAGTCTATCTGGATTTCCTTTATCACTTCTTTTCCGTCGGCTGCGAACCTTACCCTGTGGCCGGCCTCCATGAGTATCGCGCTCAACTTCGTGCGAAAAAATACCGAGTCGTCGGCAAGAAGGATATTTTTCGAGGTCTTGACTATCATGCGTGCCTCCTTTTGAAAGAAGTATATCTTAAAAAAGAAGTTTGTAAAGGTCTTGCAGACAGCACAATGAATCAATAAACCTCAGTAGTAGGCATAGTATAAAGTAAGTTAAAATATTGTGGGTGCAGAGCCTGTCCCCGCAGGCATTAAGCGGGGAGGTCACCCCTGCCTTGCGGACGGCAAGGTAAAAAGACGTTACACGTGAGCGTGATGCGTAAAAAACTCGCAATGACATTCCTTTACGTATAACGCATAACGTATACGCATCACGGTCTCTAAATCAGGCGTCACGCCACTGTCCTACAGACAGCACAATGAATAAATAAGCCTCGGTGGTTCGCATGGCACGAGGTAAGTTAAGACATTACGGGTGCAGGCGTCACGCCTGCTTATTCCTGTTTTTTTGGGGTTTTCCAGGGTCGCGTATTTGCACTCAGGGTATCCGGAACAACCGTAAAAAACCCTGCCGTTTTTAGTAAGAGCCAAACGGCAATACTTCCCCCGGCTAAGTTTCCGCAATCCTCTCGACCGGCTTTACCTTGCCAGATTCGTCAATAGTGAAATTGCTTGTGCTCTTGCAATCCGGGTATCCGGAACATGCGAGGAATTTGCCTTTCTTGCCCAATCTTATGAACATGGGTTTTCCGCACTTCGAACAGACGACTCCGGTCGGATAAGGTTTCGTGGTCTTGCAGTTGGGATAGTCGGAGCAGGCTAAAAATTTTCCGAAACGGCCGCTCTTTACGAGCATCGGCTTTCCGCAGGCCTGGCACATATCCCCGGTAGTTTCCGCGACTCTCTCGACAGGCTTCACCTTGCCCGACTCGTCGGTTATGAAATCGCTCGTCGTCTTGCAATCCGGGTATCCGGTACACGCGAGGAAATTGCCTTTCCTGCCCCATTTTATTATCATGGGTTTTCCGCACTTCGGGCAAATCAAGTCTGTCGGCGCCTCTTCTTTTTTAATGTCCCTCATCGTCCCCTCCGCCTTTTCGAGTGAAAGGCTGAACGGGCCGTAAAATTCCTCCATCACCTTGCGCCAGTCCATGGAGCCGTCCTCGACACAGTCGAGTTCCTCTTCCATGCGCGCCGTGAATGCCGCATCCAGTATAGTCGGAAAACTCTCAACGAGCATGTCGGTGACCAAAAAGCCGAGTTCGGTCGGACTGAGCTTCGCCTTTTCCTTTAATACGTATTCCCTTTCCTGTATGGTGGATATAATGGAGGCGTAGGTCGAAGGGCGGCCTATGCCATTTTCCTCGAGTTCCTTCACGAGGGTCGCCTCTGTGTAGCGCGGCGGAGGCTGGGTAAAGTGCTGGTTCGGGGTTACGGCGCCGGGCTTTAGGGAATCGCCTTTTTTAAGCTGCGGTAGTTTTTCAACCTTCTCCTCCTCTTCTTCTTCGTAGAGGACCGTAAAGCCGGGGAACTTCACGACCGCGCCGTTCGCCTGAAAAAGATACCTTCCCGCCTCTATGCCGACTGAGGTCTGATCCAAAACCGCAGGTGTCATCTGGGAGGCCAAAAACCTCTTCCATATAAGCTCGTAGAGCCTCCACTGGTCTTTGCTGAGATGCTGCTTCACTTGTTCGGGCGGGTTATCCATGCTCGTAGGACGTATGGCCTCATGGGCGTCCTGAGCGCTCTTTTTGGTTTTAAAGACGTTCGGGCTCGAAGGCACGTAGTCCTTGCCGTACTTTTCCGCTATGAAGACCCGCGCGGACGCCTGCGCGTCGGCCGATAC
>JBAQMW010000328.1:0-1968 GCA_049303155.1 Thermodesulfobacteriota bacterium
GGTTTGCAACCTGCTCCTCTAAGTTCGTAATTGCGCTATACGACATATTTGGTTCAGGTTATAAACCTGACCCCGCCGCAGAAGTCGACGGGCTTCCTCGCAATGACAACGCAAAACTTCCGCGACATCCTGATAGAGCCTCAAAACACCATAACCTTTCCTTCCTCTTTTACCCATCTGGCGAGGTCCAAGGTCTTCCCTATGATAAGCCCGTCTATGTAGTCGGCCTGCGTAAACCCGCGCGCCCTCGTGCAGGTAAGGCAGCTCCTTACCTCTACGCCTTTCTTGATGAGTTTTTCGAGCATCTCGCCGATATTGTAAAAACCCTCGGGCGGCCTCTGCCCCTTCTTGCCGATGGAGACGCTGTCACCGTAGAGGAATATCCTCACCGAAACCTCCTCTGTAAGAAGAGCCTCGGAAAGGCGAAGCGCATTCCATGCCTTCTCGTTGCCGTAAGGCGCGTCCTGCAATACTATCGTTACCCTATCCATGAAAAAATCCCCCTTTCGAGTTTGAAGATTTTTCGGTTTTTCTTCTTTTGTCATTCCGGCAGTCTGCCTATTCTGTCATTCCCGCGGTGTCGGGGTACCCATGCGAAGCATGGGTCGCGGGAATCCGGAAAGAGTTTTTATAAATAAAAGAACTGGATTCCCGTTTTCACGGGAATGACAAAAAAAGAAACAGGAATGACAGATTTATGGATTCAGTATTGCGAAGATTAAAGATTTAGTCAAGGCCGCCCTTTACATGACGCCTCTGAATTGTTAAAATTACCGCATGAAAAAGAAAACCTTAAAAACAGCGCTCGAGGCATGGGACAATCCCTTCCCCGGACGGAACTACGCCATAGACATAAGTTTTCCGGAGTTCACGTGTCTTTGCCCGAGGTCCGGGTATCCGGACTTCGCTACCATCAAAATCCTCTACGTGCCGGGAAAAAAGATAGTGGAGCTGAAATCCCTTAAGCTCTACCTGAATTCCTTCCGGGACGAGAAGGTGTCGCACGAAGGCGCTACGAACGTCATATTCTCGGAACTCAAAAAAGCCCTCAAACCGAAAAAACTCGAAGTAGTCGGGGACTTTAACGCAAGGGGCAACGTAAAGACCGTCGTAAAGGTTTGCCTGTAACTCAACCCTTCAGAGCCTGCCCCCGCAATCTTAAGCGGGGGTCTGATACGTATCAAGGCTAAAGCCTTGAGTTACCTTTCGCTTTTTTGCCTAACGGCCTGACTTTTCCATGCAGATATTATTGAAGGCGCACCAGCCGCAGTTGATGTAGTTCGGCTTCGCAATATAATCCCTTTTTCTTATGCCGCTTGCGACGTCATGTATGAGGGATTCCGTCTTTTCCATGTCTTTATCCGAAAAAGACGCCGCTCCGACGAGCCCCGAATCAACGAAACGCAGCTCGCATCCGGCCGGCATCTTTTTGAAGTTCTTGAGATAACTCAAGGCGTAGACCTTCAACTGCAAAGACTCCTTGGCCTTCTTTTCCGCCTTATCCCGCTCCCGGACGTCCGAGGTCTTAAAGTCTATTATATAGGCCCCGTCCCCCCGCTCCTCTATGAGGTCGAACCTGCCGCGTATGACGACGCTCCCCGATTCGGCGGTAAAATCCTTTTCAACGCACGCCGGCTTTATCCCGGAATCCCTTTCCCGCCGGAAGAACTCTTTCAAAGACCTCTCGCCTTCCGCGAAACGCTTCTCCTCGTGCGCCCTCGATATGAAACCTTCGCTCCTCCACGCGGCCTTATAGACGTTGATAAGGTCTTTCTCTCCCGCAGGAGTTCCGTCCAACATCCTTCTGAAATAAAACGCTATGGCCTCGTGCACCGCCTTTCCGTACATTATGGTGTGGTGCGGAAGAAGCGGCACCTTCAGGACGTGGACGTAGCGGTACTTCCACGGGCAGGTAACGTAGTCGTCTATCTGATAGGCGTTCAAGTGCACGGCCGCATCGCCGGGCAG
>JBAQMW010000329.1:0-1745 GCA_049303155.1 Thermodesulfobacteriota bacterium
GGCCAAAACCGCGAACGCCAAAACCGCCGCCTTTTTGAAGAGACCCGAGTTCATCATATCCCCCCTAACGCCTGCAAGTTCCCCCGCGCCTCGTTGTCGCCCGGATTTATCCTGAGTACTTCCTCGAACTCCTTTTTCGCATCACCTATCCTGCCCATCTTCTTCAAGGTCAGCGCGAGGTTATACCGAACCGAAGCGTCGTCCGGGGAAATGGCCAGCGCGGCCATGTAATGAGAAACGGCGTCAAGAAACATTCCCTTGACATTATAAATATTGCCGAGATAGACGCGCGCGCCGAGTTCGTTTCTCAAGGAAACGCCCTCCCCGAAATGCCCCTTTCTCAAGACTTCGTTTATCCGAAGCGCCTCAATAAATTCGGGTATGGCCTCGTCGAAACGGCCCGTCTTCAAGTAGGAAACGCCTAAATTATAATGCGACTCCGCGTACCACGGGTCGGAGGCGAGGGAATTCTTCAAATGCCCTATCGCAGTATCGTAGAGCCCCGCGTTCATGAAGGCGTTGCCGAGGTTAATGTGCGCCCTCGCGATGTGCGGCGATTTCGACGACACGTCCGTCAAGAAGGTTATCTCATCCTTCCAAACGCCGTTACGGAACCACGCGGCAACGATGAACCCCGAAAGCAGCGCGGCAAATATGATGAGTTCGGTTTTTTTAATTACCATGTCCCCCCTCACCCTACCCTCTCCCCAAGGGGAGAGGGAAAAAAACCTGCCCCTTTTGTCATTCCATCTATCCGCCCTTTTGTCTTTACCTCCTCTCCCCGTTTGGGGAGAGGAAAAAAAAGACCTGCCCCTTTTGTCATTCCATCTATCCGCCCTTTTGTCTTTACCTCCTCTCCCCGTTTGGGGAGAGGATTGAGGTGAGGGGTTCCTTCTTTTTCTCTTCACCAAACTGCAATCTCATCACCATATTCTACCTCTCTTTCGAGAGCCTTTCAAGCCGCCGGGTAGCTTCCTGCCTGAACTCGTCTCCCTGCGGGGCAAGGATAAGGTATTCGCGCCAGTATCCAGCGGACTCTTCTTTCCTGCCGAGCCCCTCGAGCGCGAGCGCGATGCCGTAACTTGCGTTCGCGTAATCCGGCTTTATCCCCGCGGCTATCCGGTGCAAGATGAGCGCACCTTCAAAATCGCCGCTATCCGAGAACTTGAATCCTTCGGAACTGTACGTGGCGGCGGCCATTCTCTTAGCCACGGCGTCTTTCGGCAAAAGCCCTATGGCGACGCCGAACTCCGCCATCGCCTCCGGCCTCATGCCCTTCTTGAGATAGACGTATCCCAGGAACCTGTGGTGATCCTCGAAGGGAACGGGGCTAAAAGCTATGGCCTTTTCAAAGGCCTCGGCCGCGCGGCCGTATTCGCCCCTTTTGTAGTAGATGTATCCGAGGTTGACGTAGGGTTGCGCGTAAAAGGGGCTTATATCCAATGCCTTTAAATACGCGGCCTCGGCAACGAGGAGCGGGAGTTTTTTCTCGTACTGACGCGCCCTGCCGAGGCCGTTCCACGCCATGGCGTTCCACGGCGCCTTTCGAACGTTATCGCTCCATAAGGACGTCTCGTCCGCGAATATTCCGTTCCTCGCGTGCGCCGCGACTGACAGAAAAACCGCAAAAAACAACATCACTATCGGGCTTCTCATTGGGGTCAGGTCTACTTTCTTGCCATTGCAACATAATTATGTAGGATGAGTGAAGCGAAGCGCACCCATCAAACCCCTCACCCTACCCT
>JBAQMW010000330.1:0-1795 GCA_049303155.1 Thermodesulfobacteriota bacterium
CTTGAAGGGTATCCACCTGTGAAGCGTCAAACCACTACCCCCTGATTATAGCAATGAATATAATAAGTTAATTCGGCCTTGCTTGTCAAGGCGGGGGGCGACCTCCCCCCGATGTAACATCAGGGGACAGGCTCTATACCCGAATTAAAGGCAAAATCAAAAATCAAATGTCAACCCCGCACCACTTTTCAATATTACTGTATCGGCAATATGCATGCCAGTGTCAAATATAATTGCCTAAACAGTACGCACTTACGGCGAAAAGTGGTGCGGGGCGGTATCTTTTTTTATAAAAAACAAACCTTGCTTTTGCCCCGACCCATGCTCCGCATGGGTACCCCGGCTTTTCGGCGATAAAACGAATCCCCTTGAAAAAGACAAAAAAAATGTTATGATGGGTTGCTCTTAGTCGGGGCGTGGCTCAGCCTGGTAGAGCGCTGCGTTCGGGACGCAGAGGCCGGAGGTTCGAATCCTCTCGCCCCGACCAATTTTTAAGTAATGCTCAAACACCCCTCCCTGCTCTTTTTTACAAGGCTCCTCACATTAGAATAAACCAATCCGCACCGGTTTTGCTAAAGACCAAAAAAATAAAGGGGCCGTAAGGCCCCTTGTGTTTTTTCGCTTGATGATGCGCTTATAGCCGAACCGCGACCCTTCGATAAACTCAGGGCAGGCTCTACCTTCTCTTCCCCCTGCCGCCGAAGGATTTCCTCTCTCCTCCTCCTCCGCCGCCTTCGCGGGGCTTCGCGGGAGCGACAGCAATCTTCTTACCGGAAAAGATGCTCCTGTGCATTCCCTCTATAACGGCCTCGGCCGATGCCCTCGGAACCTCGACAAACGTGAAGGCCTCGAATATCGCGACGTCCCCGATGTCCGTCTTATTAAGCCCGGTTTTTTCGGTTATGGCGTTGACTATGTCCGATGCCTTTACCCCCTGCTCCTTGCCTATCGTGATGAAAAGCCTGACCTTGCCTGCCGATGCCCCTGTATCGTCAAGAGAAACCTCCCCGCTTGGAGCCGCGGCCGCGTCATAAACCCCTTCTAACTGGAACTTCAAGAGGGACGCTACGGCGTGAACCGGGTTAATGTCGGCGGTAAGTCTTTCGGCGAGTTTCAGGAAGGCGTCGAATTTTTTATCGTCTATGAACTCGTCAATCTTGTTCTTGAGGCTTACGAACCTGCCCTCCATGACGTCCTCTTTTGTCGGAAGTTTTCCGCGCGTTATGTTCGCCTTGGAAACGGCCTTTATCAAGCGAAGCTGCTTATCCTCGCGCGGCGTCACGAAGGTTATCGCGACCCCTGCCTTTCCGGCCCTGCCCGTCCTTCCTATCCTGTGGACGTAGGACTCCGGGTTTTGCGGCATGGAAAAATTAACTACGTGCGATATGTCGCTTATGTCGAGCCCTCTTGCCGCCACGTCGGTCGCGACCAAGACGTCCACCCTGCCGTCCTTGAACTTCCTCAAGACCGATTCTCTCTGAGATTGAGAGAAATCCCCGTGCATTGCGTCGGCCTCGTAGCCGCGGGTTTTAAGATTCGCCGACACGTCGTCGGCCTCGCGCTTAGTGTGACAGAAAACGAGAAACCTGCCCTCGGCGTCGTTGTCTATGAGCCTTGAGAGGGCTTCAATCTTCTCGCTTGCCCTTACCTCGTAAAATATCTGGTTAATATTAGGCGCCGTAAGGGTCGAGGTCTGTATCCTTATCTTCTCCGGATTTTTCATGTAGCGCTTGGATATCTTCAAGACTCCGTCCGGCAGCGTCGCGGAGAAAAGAAGCGTCTGGCGGGTTTCAGG
>JBAQMW010000331.1:0-5361 GCA_049303155.1 Thermodesulfobacteriota bacterium
AGCCGACATAAAGCATCCGCTCAGGGAGAAGGGCTTCAGGACCGACGCCCTTTTAGCCGGTTCGGTCGAGAGGCTCGCGGCCGACGAAATCATTTCCACCACGCCGGTGATTGACGGAGGCATTCTCGTAGGTTGGCTCGGCCCGGACGGGGCCGGGAAAAAATTCATGCAGTGGTTTTCGCAGCTTATTGAAAAGGCGTTGAAAGACGAAGCCACTAACGACCTGGGCGAGCCGACCGCGTATCTCGCGCTCCTTGCCGTTATAAATTGCGTCAGAAAGAAGAAGGACCTTCTCAAAGACATGCGCATAAAAGGGGTTTCTTACGAGAAGTTGGATCTGTTGGTGGGGTTTTCGCTCTATAACGCGCTCCGGTCGGCGTTGAACTCTCTTTTCGAAAGGCTTGAGGAGAAAAATGCCGCCTATTATATCATAGCCACGGAAATTCTCCTTAAGACGGCGCTCGAGCCGAAGACCTTTATTTCGATACAGTCGAATCTTCTCTCGATGTCTTTGAATCCCTACGGCATCGGCAAAGAGGTCTTTGATTTATTGGCAAAGCGTTTGCATGGCGTCGAGGGCATGAAGGATTCGCCCGCGGAGGCCATGGCTCGGCTTGCGAAGGAAGTCGAGACCGGCAAGGAATTGCGCGAGGCTGTTTTCGTTCAATCCGGCATGATGAGGACGAGGGAGCTTCTCGCCGATTATTTTACGCGCTTCGACATGCCGGGCACGGCCGCCCATGAAGTCCTTCACGACCTCTATCAGGACGACCGGCAGATTAAATCCGTTATCACGGACTCTTCGTTTGCGGAGAAGATAATCGATACGCTCGGCAAGATAAAAAACCAATACGCGAAGGATTTTAAAAGGGGCGAGGCCATAGACGCCTTGACGGGTTTTCTCTCGGGTTTCGTAAAGGCGAAATTCGGATGGTTTTCCAAAGGAGCGCAGAAGGGAATCGAAGACCACGCGACGGCGGTTTTGGAGGGTTTTTTAGCCTGCCTGCTTGACGATTATGTGGAGCAGTATGCCGCGTCCATGAGGGCGTGCATGGTGGACAGGCGCGAATCCCACGATTCCGACGCCCTCATGGACGCCTACAAGAGGGGAAGGCTCTACCGTTTCTCGGTGGACGACCGGCCGATCGTTAAGATATTGGAGGTTGGTTTCGAGGGGCAACTTTTCATAGACATGAAGGATTTTACACGGAAGACCCTAAAGGTGAAAGAGATAGCCATGGCCGAGTTCATGAAGGAGCATTTCTATATGCCGATAATAGGCGCGGCGGCTAGAAGCGGCATGGGAACCTCGCTCGACGAGGGGGGTATAAGGCTTGCCAGCCTGCCCGGCGACGCGGCAATATTTTCCGGAAGCGTCGGCCAGTTGACGGGTCTCGCGAGGGAAATACAGAAGGTTCTCCGGAATTACAGGGATAAGCTTTCGCAGAGATTCCCGAAGGGCGGCGAGGAGTTCATGCTTCAGGAGATACACAGAAAGTTCGAGGAGAAGAAGGAAGACCTCGGAAAACTCAGGCTTAAGACGGAAAAGGCCGCGGCCCGGGGTACTCAAGCGGAGCTTGGGTCGGGGTCGGACGAAGGCGCCGCCAAGAGGCTCGCGCAGATTATAGAGGAAGAGCACGCTTTGGAGCGCACTTACAGGGATGAACTCGAGGCCGCGATAACCACGAGGATGGAGGCCGGTCTTTTCATATCGTACGGAACCAAGGCCGAGGTGCTGACGCTCGATGGGACATCCCATGCCGGAGGGTTTCAGGTCTCGATAGGCGAGAAGATAAACGAGGCCGCGCGCGGCTGTAACCGCAATTCCGCCGTAAGGGCCAAGTTGGAGATATTAATAGAGAAGGAGAGGCTTAAGAGAAAAAACGAAAAGCTCGTATATCCCTTCGACGTTTACATAGATAAAACCTACACGGTCAGGATTCCGCCGGAGTTCGATTCCACGATAGCGGCGTTGATTGCACGCAAAAAAACCGCTGACGTGAAGGGCATAACCACGTGGCTGGCGAAAGAGTTCTTTACCGACCTCGCGAGTCTCGTCGGAGGCGCTCCTCTTTCGAAGCTCCGCATACTGGAGTCTTCGTCCGACATATACAATAAGGGGCAGGCCCTCTCGGCGGAGGCCCTTACGGCGTATATGAGGGAGTCGAAGGGGACTAAATTTTTCTTTAAAAAGGAAACGTCCGTAGCGGAGTTGGACAAGTCCATAAGGGATGCTTTTTTCTTTCAAGACGAAAAATTGGAATTTTGGTTCGACTTCGCGCTAAAGAGCGAGGGAGGGGGCGTGGAGGGGTTCGTCAAGATAGGGGAGGTTGTTTTCAAGGGATTCGAGTCAGCCAAGCCGACGGAGGTTTACGAAATACTGAATCCGGACGCGGACTTTTCAAAGGCGCTTCATGCCTGTCACGTTACAGGGTGGCTAGAAGAGGCTAAGAAGAAAGAAGGCCTCTTGCGCTGACTCCGGCAAATGCCGGGGTACCCATGTGAAGCATGGGTCGTGGCCAAATACTGTGTCAAAACTGACTGTCCGTGGCACCCATTGCGGAGCAATGGGTCGCTCACATACCCAAAAGGGTATGCTCCGTTTTGTCCAGCCAGTTTTTCCTTGTCTTTGGTCCGATGGACTCCGAAGAGTCATACGGACTCCTTCGGAGCTCAAATCTTGCATTCGCCCTAAAAAATGCCTTTGTGCTTTTTCCTTACCCGCCGCCCGTATTTTCCGTCTGCCGCGTTAAAACTTCGTTCATGGCCCCGGTCCTGTAACCTTCGAGGTCGAGTGTTACGTAGGTAAAACCTATCTCCTTGAGTTTCTTCGCGACGGAACGCCGCATTTCGTCGTCCATGAAGGCTTTTAAGGATTCTTCCGGAATTTCTATCTTCGCAATATGGCCGTGGTATCTGACCCTTATTTGGCGGAAGCCCTTCTGTCTCAGGAATTCCTCGGCAGCCTTTATCTTATTGAGCGCGTCCTCGGTTATCGGAGTGCCGTACGGAAACCGGGACGAGAGGCAGGCGAGGTTAGGCTTGTTCCACGAGGCGAGCCCGAGTTTTTTGCTTAAAAGCCGTATATCTTCCTTGGTGAGGCCGGCTTCGAGGAGAGGGCTTCTTACTTCTTTTTCTCCTGCCGCGAGTCTCCCGGGCCTGAAGTCAATCGAATCGTCGGAGTTCGTGCCGTCAAGCACGAATTTTATGCCGAGTTCATCGGCCTTTTTTCTGCATATCGCGAAGAGTTCGCTTTTGCAGTAGTAGCACCTGTTCTCGGGATTTTCCGCGAAGTTAGGTATCAGGAGTTCGTTCGACTCGACGATTATGTGCCTCGTTCCGAGTTGTTTCGCCGTCTCTTTTGCTTCCGCGAGTTCGCTTTCGAGGTATGTGGGACTCGTTGCGGTAAGGGCGCAGACGTTTTTGCCGAGTGTAAGCGCGGCGGCCTTAAGAAGAAATGTCGAATCAACTCCGCCGGAGAAGGCCACGAGCACGGAGCCCATGTCTTTCAGCAGGGAGGTAAGGTTTTCTAATTTTTTCTCCGCTGTTTTTTCCGAGGATTCGGCTTTGGTCTTCAGCATATCCTTATTTTTTCAGCCGCGAATTCGTCTATCCTTTCGGAGACGACGAAGGTGAAGGTGGAGTTATCGTTTGTGGCTGTTATTTCCGCCTTTTCCACATCCTTTGCCTTGGCTGACGCGTATCTCAAGATAAGGCTTCCGGCCATGTCGAGGGAGTGGTTTTCCACTGCGTCGCAAACAAGCGCGGCCGGTCCGGTAAAGTTTGCCGGCTCGAGGAACGTGTCTCCGGGCTGGATGAAGTTTTTAAGTTTCAGGTTTTCGGCTTCGTTTTTGCTTACTATGAGTTTTACCCCGTTATGGCGGAAGTGGCGCCCTATCTTGAGTACTTGCAGGTCTTTCATGGTAAGGTCTTTTTTGTGATCGAGAAGGTCGCGCACCTTTTTCGCGAACGTCTTGTCCGTCAAGAGGCATCCGCCGGAGGGGCAAGGGTAATCCGTCATGTCAAGATTTTCGGCGAGTTTTATCTGGGGCTTTCTTGACCTTCCTTCCATGTCGAGGAGGAGTTCTCTCCTTACGAGGCCGGTCTTTTCCGGGATAGTAGGGTCTAAATGCTTCGCGCAAAGAGGCCTTAAGATAAGCCCCTGAAGGCCGCTTTCCCGCTCGGTGGTTTTGAACGCGTCGCGTCTCTGGCTCATGGGCCTTTGGCCGAGGACTTCGCCTGTTACGACGAAGGAGGCGCCGATTTCCTCCATGTATTGCTTGGCGAGTTTGAACATGTAGATGCGGCAGTCAACGCACGGGTTTACGCCCGCTCCGTAGCCGAACTTGGGGTTTCGGACTATCTCCATATACTCCGGCCCTTTGACCATCAATTTAAGAGGTATGTTGAGTTCGGTCGAGACCTTTCTCGCCTCGCTCTTGCATCCGCTCTCTTCTTTGTTTTTTCCTCCCGAACAGGTGCAGAAAGCGGACGTAAAGTTCATCGCGTAAACCTCTATGCCTTGTTCGAGCATGAGTTTCACCGCGAGTCTCGAATCGAGTCCTCCGGAAAGAAGCGCCACGGCCTTTGTCATAAAATCTCCCCAATAAATCCGTAATCTGTTAAAATAAAATTATATCGCAGATGGCCGTTAATTTCAAAGACTTTGGGTGAATCTTGATTACCTCGAAAAATAGACGCAGGCTCAAGGACTACGGTCTTCCGCTCATTCTTTTTTTGGCTACCGTCATGACGACGGTTATAGCAGGGGCGTTTTACGAGGGCGCTGACCCGCTCCATGACGCAAGTTCCCTTTTAAGGGGCCTGCCGTTTTCCGTATCTTTAATATTTATACTCGGCTCGCACGAACTCGGCCACTATTTCGCCGGAAGGCGGCACGGGGTGATATCTACTCTGCCGCACTTTATCCCCGCCCCTCCGGTGCCTCCGATGATAGGCACGTTCGGAGCCGTGATAAAGATGAAGTCCCCCATACTTACGAGAAAGGCCCTTGTTGACATAGGGGCATCAGGCCCTCTTATAGGCTTTATGGCGTCCTTGCTTGTGACGGCAATAGGGCTTTTTGGCGTTTCGATAGCGCCTGTTTCGTCGGCGCCCGACTCGCTCGAACTCGGAACTCCGCTCGTGTTTAAGGCTCTTTCGCATATCGTGCTCGGCCCCGTGCCGGACGGCTTTGACATAAGCCTTAACGCCGTTACATTCGCCGGTTGGATAGGATTTTTCGTAACCTCCATAAACCTTCTTCCAATCGGACAGCTCGACGGCGGACACATATCCTACGCCCTTGCGACCCGGCGGCACCGCGCCGTTTCCTTTGCCGCTGTGGCGATACTTGTCGCC
>JBAQMW010000332.1:0-2551 GCA_049303155.1 Thermodesulfobacteriota bacterium
CGGGGATACCGCTCAAATCCAGCTTTTTCATCTCCGGCGGTTTGGGCGGCTTGCCTATGTCGGCAACCGGTATGAACATCATGCCCCCCTTGCCCTGAATGAGATATTGCTTGGCAAAGTCCATGTAGACCAAAAACTTCTGGTCTCCCATCTCGCCCTCTATCTCCCACAGGCCCTTTACCTTGCTCATCCTCACGTCTTTTACCTTGGCGTTTATCGCGGAAGTCTTGAGAAGAATATCCGCCTCCTCGGGCTTCATCTTATGGCACGCGGCGCAGTCCCCGGCGCAGCCCTTGCCAACGGCCTCGGTGGTGCAGGTCAACGCCTCAAGCGCCAAAGTCTCAGCCGGAACGGTTAATACAAGGGCCGTTGCCGTTAAAACGGCGTAGAGCGCCTTTTTTATAATCGTCGTCATTGTCAGCCTCCATTTTTTTGAGTTACAAAAAGTATAGTAAATTCCGGATAAGAATACAAACATGTTTTATTTCAGGGTAATGTATCCTATCTTGTGTCAGTCGTAGGGCAGGGCTTTAGCCCTGCGCAAAAACGCAACCCTAAAGGGAGGCGCTACGAAAACAAAAAGAGCCGCCAACTCTTTCCTGCTGACACGAAGTAATTGACGTTACCTTACTTTAACCCTAAAACGTCCTGCATGTCATAAAGGCCGCTCGGCTTATCCTTAAGCCACAAGGCCGCCTTTACCGCGCCCCTCGCGAAGGTTATTCTCGAATGCGCCCTGTGTATAAGCTCGATCCTCTCGCCGTCCCCTCCGAAGGTGACGATATGGTCGCCGACTATGTCTCCGGCGCGCACGCTCTGTATGCCTATCTCGTCTTTTTTTCTCTCGCCGGTTATTCCCTTTCTGCCGTAAACCGCGACCTTGTCGAGGTCTCTTCCGAGAGAATGCGCCAAAACCTCGGCAATCCTAAGAGCCGTGCCCGACGGCGCGTCAACCTTGTGGCGGTGGTGGTACTCGACTATCTCGACGTCGTAATCGTCCCCCAAGGTTTTGGCCGCGACCTCCAGGAGTTTCAAAAGCACGTTCACTCCGACGCTCATGTTCGGCGCGAGCACTAACGGAATGGCCGCGGATATTTCCTTTATCCGAACCTTCTGATGGGAAGAAAATCCCGTGGTGCCTATCACAACCGGCTTACGAAGAACCATGGCGGCCTCGAGATTTTTCATCGCGGCCTCGTGCGCGGAAAAATCAATCACCACGTCGGCCTTTTTAAAGGCAGACGAAGGCTCGTCCGTTATTTTTACTCCGAGGGCTTCGATGCCTGCCGTAAGCCCCGCGTCTTTGCCGATTGAGGCGTGCCCCGGCATCTCGAGCGCCGCGGAAAGCGTCGCGGCCGGGTTTTCCTTTATGCAGGATATTATGTTCTTTCCCATCCTGCCTGACGCGCCTGTTACCGCTATCAAGGTCATTTTTTACCTCCGGTAATCCTACTTTATGAGCCCGCCCGCCTTGAGGGTCTTTTCGAGTTTCGCTTTATTATCCTTTGACATTCTGACGAGAGGAAGCCTGAACTCCTCCTTCATCATGCCCATCATCGAAAGAGCGGTCTTGACCGGTATGGGATTGGTCTCGATGAACATGGCTCTGTGGAGCGGCTGGAGTTTATAGTGAAGCCTCCTGCTCTCCTCCGTCTTTCCGTTGAAGAAAAGAGAGCACATGTCCGAGACCTCTCTCGGAGAAACATTGGAGGTAACGGAAATAACCCCGTGCCCTCCTATCGAAAGAAGCGGGAAGGTAGTGAAATCGTCGCCTGATATGACGAGAAAACCCGGCCTCGAATACTCGATTACGTCGCTTATCTGCTGGAGATTCCCGGTGGCCTCTTTTATGCCGACGATGTTCTTAATCTCCGAGAGTTTGGCGATTGTCTCCGGAAGCATGTTAACCCCAGTCCTTCCGGGAACGTTATAAAGCATAATCGGAATGGTTACTTCTTCCGCAACCGCTTTATAATGCTCGTAAAGCCCTGCCTGGGTCGGCTTATTGTAATACGGGGTTATGAGAAGCGCGCAATCGGCTCCGGCGTCTTCGGCGTGCTTCGTGAGCATAATTGTCTCGGAGGTCGAGTTGCTGCCCGTGCCTGCTATGACCGGCACCCTCTTCGCGGAAGTCTCGATTGTGATGTCTATTACGCGATTATGCTCCTCGTAGGATAAGGTCGCGCTCTCTCCGGTCGTGCCGCAGGGAACAAGGCCGTTAATCCCGTTCTTTATCTGAAACTCGATTAAGTTTCTGAGCGAATTTTCATCAACGTGTCCGTCCTTAAAAGGCGTCACAAGAGCGGTAAAACAACCTTTGAACATGATTCCTCCTGATTGAAAATCATTGTACCGACAGGCGAGACGCCTGTCCTACGAAACTATACTTCCGCAATTCCCTCGAAGACCTCTTCAGCCGGGCCTGTCATGTAAACCCTTCCGTCCCCGGCCCACTCGATATTGAGCGTGCCGCCCTTCACGGCCACCGCCACCTTGCGTCCGGCAAAACCTACGATATTTGCCGCGACGACCGCGGCGCATGCCCCGGTGC
>JBAQMW010000333.1:0-5162 GCA_049303155.1 Thermodesulfobacteriota bacterium
CTCAAAGAGAGCTCGCGGAAGTCTCGATACTTCCTGCCAAGGCCGTTGATTTGTCGAGCGAGGCGAGGAACCGCGCCAAGAATAAACTGCTCGAAAGAGTGGAGGAACTATCTTTAAAGCGCGAGGACTGGGAGCCTCTCTATAACAACCTGCGCGATGGCGAAAACATACCCGAAGGCGAGTTTCTTCTCCCGCTCTTTTACGAAAAACTCGAAACAATCTTCGACTACCTGCCGCAGGATATAATTGTCGCGCTCATAGACCCTTTGAGGATATTCGAGGAGACTGACAATATCTTTGCCGAGGCAAAAGAGAGAGCCGCTTCTGAGAAATCCATTATAAGACCCGATGAACTCTACCTCGACAAAAACTCCCTCGATAAACTTCTCGAAGAAACGCCTCTCGTCGCGATAGAGCCTTTTAAAAATGACGGCCTTATAATCGAGACGGAATCCAACCTCGATTTAAGGCAGGACATTGCCTTAAAAAAAGACCTCTCCCCTTTGAAAAAAATGCTCAAAGACCGGCTTGACGAGGGGTTTTCGGTCTTTGTTACCGCCCACAATAAGGCTCAGGCGGAAAGGTTAGGCGAACTATTAGACGATTTCAAAATTATAAGCTCGAACGGCGCCTCCATTATAGAAAACATAAAATCAGCCGGAACCCCGGCGATTCAAGTTTGCGAAGGCTCCGTCTCAACAGGCTTCAGGCTCCCTTCGGAAAGGCTCGTTCTTTTGGCTGAGGAAGAAATCTTCGGAGAGCGAATAAAAAGACGCCCCCCGAAAAGCGGCAAGCCGATAGAGAGTTTCATCTCCCAATTAAAAGACCTCTCGGAAGACGACTTCGTCGTGCACTCGCTCCACGGCATAGGCCGGTACAAAGGGCTTAAACGAATCTCCGTCCCCTCGGACGAAGGCGCAATTGAAAGCGATTTTCTTCTCCTCGAATACAGGGATAAAGACAAACTCTACGTGCCTGTAATAAGGCTCGACCTCATAACTAAATATCACGGGGCCGAAGGAGCGACGCCGGAAACCGACAAACTCGGCGGCGTTGGATGGGAAAAGAAGAAGGGCAAAGTCAAGAAGGCCGTAAACCTTCTCGCAGTCGAACTCATAAAACTCTACGCCGAAAGAAGCCTCGCAAAGGGATACGCCTTCAGCGCGCCTTCGATGCTCTTTACCGAGTTCGAGGCAGGCTTCGAATACGACGAAACACCCGACCAGATGCGGGCTATCGAAGACGTGATGCGCGACATGGGAAATGAGCGTCCCATGGACAGGCTCATTTGCGGGGACGTTGGCTACGGAAAAACAGAAGTGGCCATGAGGGCCGCGTTCAGGGCCGTATCCGACTCCAAGCAGGCGTGCATTCTTGTGCCTACGACAATCCTCGCGCAACAGCACTACCTTACGTTCAAAAAAAGGTTCGCGCCGTTTCCCGTCTCAATAGAAGTCTTGAGCCGGTTCCGCTCCAAAAAAGAACAAAAAGAAACTCTCGACAAACTCGCCGCGGGAAAGGTCGACATAGTCATAGGCACGCACAGGCTCTTGCAAAAAGACATATCTTTTAAAGACTTGGGGCTTCTCGTGATAGACGAGGAGCACCGCTTCGGCGTGAAGCACAAGGAAAAACTCAAAAACCTGAAAAAAGGCGTTGACGTCCTCACCTTGACCGCCACCCCGATTCCGAGGACTCTACACATGGCCTTCGCCGACCTCCGCGCCATGAGTATCATAAACACTCCTCCCGAAGACAGGCTCGCCATAACGACCCGCGTCGTCCGGCTCGACGACACTATCATAAGAGAGGCGATAGAGAGGGAACTCAAAAGGGGCGGGCAGGTGTTCTTCGTCCATAACCGCGTCGAGAGCATCGGCGCGATGCACGAATACCTCTTAAGAATAACCTCGGGGATAAAAGAGGCGATAAAGATAGGTATCGGGCACGGGCAGATGAAAGAAGATTCTCTCGAAAAAGTCATGCTCGGCTTTACCGAGAAAAAATACGACATACTTCTCACCACTACCATAATCGAGTCCGGCCTCGACATACCCTCGGCCAACACCATCGTCATAAACCGCGCCGACCGGTTCGGCCTCGCGGAACTTTATCAATTAAGAGGCCGCGTGGGTCGAAGCTCGCACAGGGCCTACGCATATTTAGTATGTCCGGAAGATTCCGCCCTCTCGCCTGAGGCGATAAAGAGGATGGACGTCATCAGGGAACTCTCGGAACTCGGCGGGGGATTCCGGCTCGCGGCCTACGACCTCGAAATAAGAGGCGCCGGGGAACTGCTCGGACAGGCCCAATCAGGCCACATAGCCGAGGTCGGATTCGACATGTACACGGAAATCCTCGAAGAGGCCGTCATGGAACTCAGGGGCGAAAAAATCACGCACGAGGCCGAACCTGAGGTGGACATAAAGGTATCCATGTACATACCGGACGGCTACGTGCCCGACGCGAGGCAGAAGATTACCCTCTATAAGAGGCTCGCGACCGCCTCCTTCGAGGATGAGCTCTCGATGCTCGAAGAAGAACTCGTTGACCGCTACGGAGAGATTCCCGAACTCGTGCGTAATCTCGTCGGCGTGTCGGAACTCAAGCTCCTCATGAAAAAAATCTCGGCTGTGGAATTAAGCCGGAGAGGCAACCGCCTTTACCTGTCCTTTGCAAAGGGATTGAACGAAAGGCGTCCCGGTCTGGCGGAAAAGATTATCGCCCTCGCGAAGAAAGAGCCCGATAGACTCAAACTCCAACCGGACGCAAAACTCGTTTGCATAATGAGCGCAAAAGAGGGCGAAAAAACCGACCCGGTCTTCGAGGCAAGATATTTGTTGAAAGAACTGACGCAGGGGTGGTAAAATTTTCAGGTTATGACAAATGCGCTCATTAGAATACGGCGCGCCGTTCCTTTAAGGGCGCGCTTGATGCTTTACGCCGGGCTTTTCGTGGTTTTAAGCCTCCCGGCCTGCGGCAGGTTCAAAAAAGAACCTGACCCGAACGACGTCCTCGCAAAGGCGGGCGAAGCCGAGATAACGGTCGGCGAATTCAAGGATGCCCTCAAGAGATTTCTGCCAGAGGGAGCCGAGGGTATGCCGCAGACCGAACTTACGGAAATCAAAAAAAGCCTGCTAAACCAGATAATAGAGGAAAGACTTATCCTGAAAGAAGCGAAGACGCAGGGCGTTGCCGTAACCGACGACGAGCTTGCGAAGCAACTCGAACTACTGCAACAGGCGTACGGAGAAGAGGACTTCAAAAACGAGGTAATCAAACAATACGGCGACCTGAACGCGTGGCGGAAGGACATATTGAAGCAGATGACCATACGAAAGATAATCGAAAAATCCATAAAGGTCGAGGTGACCGAGGCCGAGGCAAAAGAATACTTTGAAAAGAACTTACTTCAGGAAGAAGGCAAAGAGGCCGTGCACGCAAGGATGATAGTCGTGCCGACTGAAAAAGCCGCCGTAGCGGCGTTACGCAGGCTCAAGGCCGAAACCTTTGAAAGCGTGGCAAAGGACGTATCAACCGGCCCGGAGGCCAAGGACGGAGGCGACCTCGGGTTTTTCGAAAAAGGCGGCATGCCGCCGGAATTCGAGGAGGCAATATTTTCACTCTCTCCCGGACAAACGAGCGGCATAGTGAAAAGCCCCTACGGGTACCATATATTCAAGCTCATCGAGGTTAAAAAATCGAAAAAACAGGCCTATAACGAGGTGCGCGGCAAGATAATCGAGGCGCTCAAAAGAGAAAAAACCGAACACGGCTACACGGATTGGGTTCTCCTCCTGAAGCAAAAATCCACCATCGAAATAAAGGAGGAACTGCTTTGAGGACAAGACGGTTTTCCGCAAAGACAGCGATTTTCGCGCTCATTGCCTCGCTTCTCGCCGCGCTGCCGGCGCGGGCTGAAATAATAGACAGGGTCGCGGCAGTAGTGAACTCCGAGATAATAACCTTATCCGAGCTTAACGCCGCGACGGCCGTGGCGCTGGGCGGACTTAAAGGCAAGATACAAAGAGACGCATCAATCGAAGACAGAAGCCGCATCCTCGACGGGCTCATAGAAAAGACCCTCATGAAGCAATCCGCGGAAAAGGCCGGCATAGAAGTGAGCGAAAAGGAAATAGACAACGCCGTGGAAGACATCAAAAAAGAAAACCGCATGACGCAAGATGCCCTCCTCATCGCCTTGGCCACGAACGGCCTCACCTACGCGTCCTACAGGGAACAGATGAGAGAAGAGATACGGCAGGCGAAGTTCATGGACAGGCAGTTCAGAAGCGGCATAAACGTGACGGACGAGGACGTGCTCAACTATTACAATCAGAATCTGAAAGACTTCTACGGCGAACCGTCCCTTAAGATGAAGGTCATACTGATTGCGAACAACGAACGTAAAAAAGAACGCGTAAACGCGGTAATGGAAGGGATAAAAAACAACGAGGACTTTTCGACACTCGCCGCGCAATACTCCTCCTCCCCGTCGGCTGATCACGGCGGGGACATCGGGTACGTCAAAAAAGACGAACTCGACCCTAATCTTCGGGAAATTGCCGAAGCCCTGGCGCCCGGCGGAATAAGCCCGCCAATCGAAACGCCTGACGGCGCGTACTTCCTGCAACTCGTCGAGAAAAAAGATGGCGAAGCGACGCCGCCGATTGATGCGAAGAAAAAAATCAAGATGCTTCTCTTTCAAAAAGCCGCTAAAGAAAAGTATGAATTTTGGCTCGTTGAGATGAGAAAGTTCTCCTACATAGAAGTGAAGTTCTGACAGTTTGTCAAAAAACCCTTATGCAATTTCAGGCTGTTCAAAAAGCTCCGGATACAAGGCGTCGAGGAGCGAGGAATGCGGCGTATTTTATCAATACGCCGCAATGACGAGAGACGAAGACAACGCAGTAGGCGGACTTTTTCAACAGCCTGTCACCTTACGTTATGAAACCGGTAATCGCAATAACTATGGGAGACCCGGCCTGAATTAGACCTGATGTCGCGCTCAAAGCGCTCTTCTCAAATATGAATTCCAACTTGTTGAAATTAAAAAATTCTCCTGCATATATGAAGCCTCTAATCGCAATAACCATGGGAGACCCGGCGGGAATCGGGCCTGAGGTAGCGCTTAAGGCCATCTCCTCCGAAAGGGTGAAGCG
>JBAQMW010000334.1:0-5847 GCA_049303155.1 Thermodesulfobacteriota bacterium
GCTGGATACTCTGCAATTTTCCGACTCAGGCCCTGGCTCAGGAGGCCGACATGAGTTTTGCCGAGTACGAGGATTTTCTTTATGGCGCGACGAACATAGACTGGGGCAAGGTCAAGAAAGAAGAGGAGAAACTGAAGCGCGTCCTCGACGCCGGGAAAGAAGTCCGTATAGTCGGCGTCGATACGGACTTAAAGATAAGCATAAAGGGAAGAAAGGCCATTGCCTGCTACGGCGAGCGCAACATGCCCGACGGCGAGGTTTTCCTCTCTCCGATTGAGGACTCGGCAGAGGGCTACGTCTACTACGAGATGCCCGCTATTTATCAAGGAAGGGAAGTTACGGGCATAAGATTAAGGTTCAGGAAAGGCAAGGTCGTGGAGGCGAGCGCGGATAAAAACGAGGCGTTCCTCCTGCAGATGCTCGATACGGATAAAGGCGCCCGGTTTTTGGGAGAGTTGGGCGTCGGGGTGAATTACGGCATACAACAGTTTTCAAAGGACATACTCTTTGACGAAAAGATAGGCGGCACCGTGCATCTCGCGGTCGGCAGGTCTTACGAAGAGGCCGGGGGCAAGAATAAATCCGCGATTCATTGGGACATGATAAAAGACCTCCGAAGAAACGGCGCAATATACATTGACGGAAAACCGGTACAGAGAAACGGAAGGTTTTTGATATAAGGTTGTTGCGCAATGGTATAATCAAGCTGCGCTTAAAAAAGGAGATTTATGGAGAGCGAAATAGTCGTAAAGGCCTTTAAGGAAAGCATAAAGGCAAAGGAGCATTTCTTAACCAAAAAGAACGCAGCCCTCATAGTCGAGGCCGCGGAAACAATCGTCGAATGCTTTAAAAACAACGGGAAATTAATGATAATCGGCAACGGCGGGAGCGCCGCCGACAGCCAGCACATAGCCGCGGAGTTCGTGAACCGCTTCGAGATAGAACGGCCTCCGCTTCCTGCCATAGCCCTTACGGTGGACACCTCCGTTCTTACGAGCATAGGAAACGACTACGACTTTAACCTCGTTTTTGCCAAGCAGGTAAAATCAATCGGAAAACAAAACGACGTCTTACTTGCCCTCTCGACGAGCGGTAATTCCAAAAACGTCATAAAGGCGATCGAGACGGCGAAGGGGCTCGGCATAAAGACAATCGCCTTGACAGGCAAGGACGGCGGAGAACTCGCGCAAAAGGCGGACATGGTTTTGAACGTCGAGTCCCAGTCAACGCCGAGGATTCAGGAAGTTCACATAACAATATGCCACACGATATGCCAGCTCATAGACCACTTCCTCTTTCAGAAGGTTTCCAAATGAAATTTAAACCCCTTTCCTCAAAAGGAATCAGGACGTATTCCATAAAGAAAAGAAAGAGCAAGGTGAGCGCCGCCGACCTCGCGAAGCTTCCGGAAAAGGGCGGCTCTTTCAAGGATTTTTTCGACTCCCTTCCCAATATCCTCGGGGCAAGAGATCTTAAGAACGTGGCGGCGGCTGTGGTTGAGGCGCATAAGCAAAAAAAGACCGTGGCAATCGGCATGGGCGCGCACGTGGTAAAGACCGGCCTTAGTTCCCTTATAATAGACTTGATGGAGCGGGGCGTCGTGAATTCCGTTTCCATGAACGGCGCGGGCATAGTGCACGACTTTGAATTGGCTTATTCCGGCTCCACCTCGGAGGACGTTGACTCTGAGCTCGGAAGCGGAGCCTTCGGCATGGCGGAAGAGACAGGGAGTTTCATAAATAAAGCCATAAAAGACGGCGCGAAAAAGGGATTAGGCATTGGTCGAGCGGTCGGAGAGATGATAGAAAAATCCCGCTACCCCTATAAATGCCTTAGCATCCTCGCCGCGGGCGCACGGCTTGGCATACCGGTTACGGTGCACGTGGCAATCGGAACCGACATAGTTCACATTCACCCGCAGATGGACGGAGCGGCGACCGGAAGCGCGAGCATTAAAGACTTTCAACTTTTTGCCGGAGTAGTAAGCTCTCTTGAGGGAGGGGTTTACATAAACATCGGCTCGGCCGTGATAATGCCGGAGGTTTTTTTAAAGGCGCTTACTCTTTCGAGGAATCTCGGGCATAAGGTGAAGAACTTTACCACGGTCAACATGGACTTCATACAGCACTACCGCCCGATTACGAACGTGGTGCGGCGTCCCACAATGGGAGGCGGAAGGGGCTTTAGGTTGACGGGACATCACGAGATAATGGTGCCTTTGCTTTATGCCGCGATTGTGGAGGGGTTGGATGGATAAGAAAACAAAACTCTGGTCAGGCCGTTTTAAAGAAACTACGAATATTCTTGCCGAAGAATTGAACGCCTCAATATCGTTCGACAAGAGGCTTTATAGGCAAGATATCCAAGGCTCTATCGCCCACGCGAAGACGCTTCAAAGGGCGGGCGCGCTTAAAAAGAACGAGGCTTCGAGTATCATAAAAGGCCTTTGGCTAATTGAAAAAGAGATTTATTCGGGCAAGTTCGTTTTCACCTCGGACATGGAAGACATACATACGGCGATTGAAAAACGCCTTATCGAAAAAATCGGAAAACTCGGAGGGAAACTCCACACAGGAAGGTCTCGCAACGACCAGATCGTCCTTGACGAGAGGCTTTATCTGAAAGACGAGATTGCCTCTATCCTTGCTCTTATAAAGGAATTTCAAAAGACTATTTTTGAGATAGCGAAAAAGCACGTTGATACTGTTATGCCAGGCTATACGCATCTTCAGAGGGCTCAGCCTGTTCTTTTCGCTCATCATCTGCTTGCTTATTATGAGATGTTAAAGAGGGACTTTGACAGATTTTCCGATTGCTTGAAGAGGACGGACTGTATGCCTCTCGGTTCGGGAGCGCTCGCGGGAAGCCCGTATAATCTCGACAGAAAGTTTACTGCGAAGATGCTCGGGTTTTCCTCGGTTACCGAAAACTCTCTTGATGCAGTTTCAGACAGGGACTTCGGCCTTGAGTTTCTGGCCTCTTCCGCCATTTTAATGACTCACGTATCGCGCCTGAGCGAGGAACTGATACTCTGGAGCTCTCAAGAGTTCGGGTTTATCGAACTCTCGGACGCCTTCTCCACAGGCTCTTCCATCATGCCTCAGAAGAAAAATCCGGATATGGCGGAACTCGGCAGAGGCAAGGCAGGAAGGGTTTACGGAAACCTCGTAAGCCTTCTTGTCGTAATGAAAGGCCTTCCCCTTGCCTATAATAAAGACATGCAGGAAGACAAGGAGCCTCTTTTTGACACGGTTGACACGGTAAAATCCCTCTTGAGGGTTTTTCCTTTGATGCTAAAGACCATGAAGGTAAGGAAAGACAAAATGAGGAGGGCGACAATCGAGGGGTTTCTCACAGCGACCGACGCGGCCGATTATTTGGTTAAAAAAGGCCTCCCGTTTAGGAAGGCGCACGAAATGATAGGCGGCATAGTCGCAGATTGCGTCAAGAAAGGCAAAACCCTCGAAGACCTCACTCTTAAAGAGTGGAAGGGTTTTTCCGGCCTTTTCGAGAGAGATATATTGAGGGCTGTCCTTGTCGAGACATCCGTCGCCTCAAGAAAGATTTACGGAGGCACGGCAAAGACTGCGGTCACAAAGCAACTTAAAAAAGTGGAAGACGAATTTAAGAAAGGTTAATATGGCAAGTGATATTTTTAAAATCCGTTGCAGCGGATTTTTTCTTGTTTTGGCGATCGTTATAATGACATTCGGCGTCATCGGATGCGGCAAGAAGACCTTGCCAAGGCCGCCGGCAGAGGTTTCTTTTCTCAGATAAACACTTCTTGCATCACGGAGGATTTTAGGTTTATGCACTTTTTTTCCTACAAAGGCAAAAAGCTTTATGCCGAAGGCGTAAGCGTCGAGAGGATAGCGGCCGAGGCGGGAACCCCTGTTTTTATTTACAGCCACAAGACCCTTACGAGGCACTTAAACGCCTTTGATACTGCGTTCAAGGAAGTCCCTCACTTGGTCTGCTATTCGGTAAAGGCAAATTCCAATATCGCGATATTAAAGACCTTCGTGGGAATGGACGGAGGATTCGACATAGTGTCCGCAGGGGAACTTTTTAGGGTCGTAAAGGCCGGAGGCGACGCGAAGAAGGTAGTGTATTCCGGGGTCGGGAAAAGGGCAGACGAGATAGAATACGCGTTAAAGAAAAATATCCTCATGTTCAATGCGGAATCTCCCGAAGAACTCCGCGAGATAAACAGGATAGCGAAGAAACTCAAGAAAAAGGCCTCAATCGCCATCAGGATAAACCCCGACGTTGACCCTAAGACCCATCCTTATATCTCGACCGGGCTTAAGAAGAATAAATTCGGCATAGAGACAGGCGCGGCCATAAAGGAATATGTTTACGCCAAGGAGAATCTGAAAAATCTCGACATGGTTGGGGTTGACTGCCACATAGGGAGCCAGATTACACGGTTAAGTCCTTTCATGGACGCTCTTAAAAAAATAAAGACCGTCGTTGGAACTTTGAGAAAAGAGGGCATTGCCATACGCTACGTCAACATGGGCGGAGGGCTCGGCATAACATATAAGGACGAGGACGCGCCGCACCCTTCCAAATACGGCGAGGCCGTGATAAAAGAGACGAAAGGGCTTGATGTAACCCTCATATTCGAGCCGGGCAGGAATATAGCGGGCAACGCCGGGATACTCGTAACGAGGGTCGTTTACACGAAAAAAGGCACTGAGAAAAACTTCATCATAACCGACGCCGCGATGAACGACCTTGCGCGTCCGGCTCTTTACGGGGCGTATCACGCGATAAAGCCCGTAACCGTCGCGAACTCTCCTGAGATTATCGCGGACGTGGTGGGCCCGATATGCGAGAGCGGGGATTTTTTCGCCAAGGACAGGGAAATGCCTTCAATCGAAAAAGGTGGGCTTCTCGCCCTTATGAGCGCAGGGGCTTACGGGTTTTCCATGTCGAGCAATTATAATTCCCGCCCCCGCGCCGCCGAGGTAATCGTCAAAGGCAATAAATTTTTTACGGTGAGAAAAAGGGAAACCTTGGAGGACATGGTCGAAGGGGAACTGCTCCCGAAGGGGCTTTTCAGGAAAGGCAAGTAAATAGTAGTCATTGCGAGCGAAGCGAAGCAATCTCGTCTTCAATGGAGTTAACGGATTAGAGATTGCTTCGAGTGGAGATTCCTGATGCGACTTAAATTCACGAAGATGCACGGCCTCGGAAACGACTTTATAGTGCTTGATTTAAGGTCCTGCGGACGGCGGAGTAAAAAACAAGACGTAAGAAACCTTCCGAAGCTCATGAAAAAACTCTCGGATAGGCGTTTCGGAATAGGGTTCGACCAGGCGCTTGTCTTAAAGACATCGGCCAAGGCCGACTTTAGGATGGATATCTATAACGCCGACGGAAGCAGGGTCGAGATGTGCGGGAACGGCATAAGGTGCCTTGCCCGCTATATATGGGACAGGAATCTGACAAAGAAAGACGTCCTTGAAATCGAAACCCTCGCCGGCATAATAAGGCCGAGGAAGGCGAAGGCCGGCCTTGTTACGGTTGACATGGGCGCGCCCATACTCGACGCTAAACTTATCCCCGTAAGGGCATCGGGGGAAATAATCAACCGCCCGACGAAAGTGTCGGATACGATATTCAATATTACGTGCATTTCAATGGGAAACCCCCATTGCGTGGTGTTCGTGGAGGACGTTAATTCGTTTCCGGTCGAGAAATACGGACCATTGATGGAGATTGATTCGTTTTTTCCCAAGAGGACCAACGTCGAGTTCGTAGAGGTCGTAAACAGGAATAGGATAAAGATGCGCGTTTGGGAAAGAGGCGCGGGCGAGACCCTTGCCTGCGGCACCGGGG
>JBAQMW010000335.1:0-2897 GCA_049303155.1 Thermodesulfobacteriota bacterium
CCCCGCAGTACCCCGAAGTTGGCGTTCATGGGCTGAAAGTCGCCCATCGAAGGGGTAGAGACATGTTCAAGAAGCGCCCCTGTCATGGTCGAGGAAGGAGGGAAGACCGCCTCCAGTCCTTTGGCTAACCTTGCGGCGTTTATGCCGGCTATGATGCCGGAGGAGGCTGACTCGCAGTATCCCTCGACGCCGGTAATCTGGCCTGCGAATAAAACCTTTGTGTCTTTTCTTAACTGGAGCGTCGTTAAAAGAAGTTTCGGGGAATTTATATAGCTGTTTCTATGTATGCCGCCGTACCTCGCGAACCGGGCGTCCTTAAGCCCCGGTATCCCTGAAAAGACCCTTTTCTGCTCCTTGTGCAAAAGCCGCGTTTGAAAACCTACGATATTATAGATGGTGTCTTCCATGTTTTCGCGCCTGAGTTGAACCACGGCGTAAGGGCGTCTTCCGGTGCGTGGGTCTATTATGCCGACCGGCCTCAAGGGGCCGAAAGAGAGGGTCTTTTGTCCTCTTTCCGCCATTGTCTCTATTGGCATGCAGCCTTCGAAAAAACGCGGCTTTTCGAATTCCCTGAAAGGGGTCTTTTCAGCCGAAAGAAGCTCATTTACGAACGTCTCATACTCGACTTTATTCATGGGGCAGTTTATGTAGTCGGCTCCGCCCTTATTGTAGCGCGCCGCCATAAAGGCGATTGAAAAATCTATCGAATCCTTATACACGATCGGCGCCATTGCGTCGTAGAACCAAAGATTTTCCGCTCCGAGAATAAGCGCGAGTTTTTCCGAAAAAGCGTCCGACGTAAGCGGCCCTGTCGCTATGACGACGGGCCTTTTTTCCGGAATGTCAATAACCTCTTCCCTTATTATCCTTACTCCGGCGTTAACGAGCCTTTCCGTCACGAATGAAGAAAAGACGGCTCTGTCCACGGCAATGGCCGCTCCGGCGGGCACGCGCGAAAAATCAGCCGCCTCCATGACAAGCGAAGAGCATAGCCGCATCTCCTTTTTTAAAAGGCCGCCGCCGTTCTCGACTGATTCTGATTTAAGCGAGTTGCTGCAGACAAGTTCGCAAAGCCCGGACAAAGAATGCGCCGCCGAATACCTGACGGGCTTCATCTCGTAGAGCGTAACGCCGGCGCCGAGGCGTCTTGCCTGCCATGCGGCCTCGCATCCGGCCAACCCGCCCCCTATTATTACGACTTCCGCCATGAAACCATTTTACAGATTGCGAAGCCCTCACGCAAGGCCTTTACCGCAAGAAAGTTTTATGTTACTTTTAGAGCCATGAAATCAATAAGGGCTCACGTGGTCATAGAAGGGCTTGTGCAAGGGGTTTTTTTCAGGGACAACACCCGTGAGACGGCCTCCTCTAACGGCATAAGCGGCTGGGTAAGGAATAATCCGGACGGAACCGTCGAAGCGATATTCGAGGGAGAGGAAGAGGCCGTGAAAAAAACGGTGGAGTGGTGCAGGAAAGGCCCTAACGGCGCAAGGGTCGAAAGAGTGGACGTCAGGTGGGACGAGTTCATGGGAGAATTCTACGGATTCGACATCATAAGAAGAAGATAGGTTACCCCCTTTTCCAAAGGGCGGGGCACCCATGCAAAGCATGGGTCGTGGGGGATTTAGGGGCAAGATGAAAAAAACAACGTTACTTTTTATGGCAATATTGGCAATATTAACAGTGGCGTGTTCGACAGCCAAAACGTCGAATCATGCCGTCTTTCAACTTACGAATTCCCCCGCAACAGCGGTCTACGAAAAAGACTCGATAAAGATTGCCATATACTCGGCGGTCGGGGCAGATATCGCGGGGAACGCGCTTTTAGAAAAATTACTGTCGCGCGGCTACATCCTCTTAAGAATGGACATAGAAAACAAATCAACGAAGAAACTGGCCTTCAACCCGGCGATGAGCCATCTTCTGGCCGGCGCGATGGACTACAAAAAACCTCTCGACTACCCCGACCTCTACCAGATGCTTTCAACATCGGACTCTTCCGCAACCCCGGACGCGGAGCTTCGCTCCATAAAAGGCCGATTCTACGACACGAACACCGTTCTTAAGGCAGGAGAAAAAACGTCGAAACTCCTTATCTTCCTGCCGCTCGACCCCGGCTCCAAAAACGCGATGTTCACCATGCACGAACTCTACGTCGGCACGGAAGTCGTTACGGTCGCGTTTCCGTTCGTGGTGAAAAAGAAATAACCGCGCCCTTACTTCACGTATTCTCCGGCCTTTTCCCTTGTCTTATCGAACGCCCTCGATGCTTTTTCTTTGGTCTCTCCGAGGGTATCCTTTGCCTTTTCAGCGCCCTTTTTAACGTCTTTCTCGTAGGTCTCGAGCTTCTGCCCCACCTCCTCGGTCATCAACCCGAACCTCCTTACGTATTCGCCGCCGCCGAACCAAAGAAATGCGGCGAAGAAAACGGTCCCAAGGACAATGCCTGCGATTATGCGTAGCATTACGCCCCCCTTTCCTTTTCTGCCGGAATTACTTTTGTCATTCCCGCGGTGTTTTGAGCGGGAATCCAGTCTTTTTGAGTTTGAGCGCTTCTTTGTAGACATGGCTTTTCGGCAAGCCCGATTCCAAGGCAACGGCCTTTACCGCGTCCTTCCACGGCGCCCCTGCGTCGAGGAGCCTCTTTACCTCCATTGAAACGTCGCCTGCCTGAACTTCCTCCTTCTCGCTCCTTACGACGAGCGTTATTTCTCCGAGCGGTTCCTTCTCGCTGAAGGCCCGCTCCACATCCCCTATACCGCCCCTTAATATCTCCTCGTAAAGTTTGGTAACCTCCCTCGCCACGACTATCCGCGCTTCGCCAAGAATCTCTCTCATGTCAACGAGGGTTTTTCTTATTCTCGAAGGGGACTCATACATGACGAACGTCCCTCCTC
>JBAQMW010000336.1:0-7199 GCA_049303155.1 Thermodesulfobacteriota bacterium
GGTGAGTCCTCTCACCGAAATTGTTTCGGTGTGTGGACACACCGAAACATCCAAAAAACTCTTTTAATCTTTCGTAGCTCAGGGCTTTAGCCCTGATTGTAACTCAAGGCTTTAGCCTTGAAACATCAACCCTGAAGGGTTGAGTTACATCAAGACGCAGACCCCCGCTTAATATTGCGGGGGCAGGCTCTAAAGGGAGGCGCTACGTAAGCGGAGGCAGGTTTTTTTTGAATTTTTTTAACGCCGCCCCCCTGTGGCTCAGGAGGTTTTTTTCTTCGGGCTTGAGTTCCGCCAAGGTTTTGCCCTTTCCGGGCAGAAAAAACACAGGGTCGTATCCGAATCCTCCTTTGCCTTTCGGCTCGCGAGCGATAGTTCCTTCGAGCCTTCCTTCAAAGGTTTTTCCTTTTCCCGACGGCAAAACAAACGCGATTACGCAAACGAACGAGGCCGTTCTTTTTCCGTTCGGCACGTCTTTCATCTCTTCGAGGAGTTTTTCGACGTTCTCTTCGTCCGTCGCGTTGTCCCCTGCGTAGCGGGCGGAAATCACCCCCGGCCTTCCTCCGAGGGCGTTGACACAGAGCCCTGAATCGTCCGAGAGGGCTTGGATGCCGGTTTTTTTGGCAACGAAACGCGCCTTTTTAAGCGCATTGCCTTTGAACGTTGCGAGGTCTTCCTTTGGCAACGAAACATTAGGAAAGTCATCGAGCGTCAATATGTTGACGCGTTGCCCTTCAAGAAGCCGTCTTATCTCTTTTATCTTGCCTTTGTTTTTCGTCGCGAGGAGGAGATTCATTCCCGTCTTTTGCCGATGGCCTCGAGCTGGAGGGTTGTGAGTTTTTCTATGCCGTTTGATGCGAGGATTATGAGGGAGTCGAGTTCTTCCCTCGAAAAGGGAGACCCTTCGGCGGTGCCTTGAATCTCTATTATTTTTCCTCCGCCCGTCATTACTACGTTCATGTCCACCTCGGCGGTGGAATCTTCCTCGTAGTTCAAGTCCAGCATCGGTTCACCGTTGACTATTCCGGCGCTCGTCGCGGCAACGGTATCCACGAGAGGATTTTCTTCAAGTTCGCCGTCGTTTAAAAGGGAGTTTATGATGTCGGCAAGCGCGACAAAGGAGCCTGTTATGGAAGCAGTCCTCGTGCCGCCGTCGGCTTGTATGCAGTCGCAATCAACCAATATGGTCCTCTCTCCGAGTTTGGAGAGGTCAACGACGGCGCGGAGGCTTCGTCCGATAAGGCGCTGTATTTCGTGGGTCCTCCCGCCGATTTTACCGGAGATCGATTCCCTCGGAATCCTCTTCTGCGACGACCTCGGGAGCATCGCGTATTCCGCCGTAATCCATCCTTTGCCCGTGCCTGCTAAAAACGGCGGAACCCTGTCTTCCACGGTCGCCGTGCAGATGACGGCCGTATCGCCGGTTTTTATCAATATCGAGCCTTCGGCGAATTTGAGATAATTTCTTTTAATGCTTACCGGACGCAACTCGTTGGGGGTTCTTCCGTCGCTTCTTGTCATTGCTTCAACTCCGAGGTCGTGGTGAGGTTTTTTCGTGGCGCGCCGTATGCCGCGTCTTTCTTGAATTCTCTCTCGAATCCCATGACGCCTTTTAAAAGAGCGGTTGCCATGAGTTTCCGGGTGTCTTCTTGGGAAAGTTTTTCTTCTTCTTCGGGGTTTGATATGAAGCCCACCTCGACCAAGGCCGCGGGCATGGCCGCGCCCGCAAGAACCATGAAAAGCGCCTGCTTTACGCCCCTGTTTTCGCCGTTTGACGCGGCGGAGGCTGATTCGTGTATGAGTTCCGCGAGGCGCGAGCTTTTGTGGTGTGTCGCGGTTTGGTCAAGGTCCATGAGTATGGATTGGAGCGGGTCAACATGGATTTCTTCTTCCGACCCCGACCCATCCTCCGGGTGGGTACCACTCGATGCGACGGAGTTTTCCCTCTCGGCAGTGGCTTCTGCGTTGTTATCCGAGGCCTTGAGGCTCAAGAAAAACGTCTCGACGCCGTTCGCGCCGGCCCTTAAAGCCGCGTTCACATGGATGCTCAAGAATAAGTCGGCCTCGTGCCTGTTGGCTATGTTAGTCCTCTCTTTAAGAGATATGTAGGTGTCGTCGTTTCGCGTAAGGATTACCAATGAGTTTATCGTCTTCGAGAGTTCTCTTTCGAGGTTCTTGGCTATGGAAAGGGTTATGTCCTTTTCCATCACTCCGGTGGGGCCTATGGCGCCGGAGTCGGTCCCGCCGTGCCCGGGGTCGAGCACTATGACCTTCAAGGGGCTTTGCGGAATGTATTCCCCTGTGCCGATTGCGAAGGGATAGGCGTTCTTTGCCGGAAGAAGGAAAAAAAGCGCGGCCAACGCCGGATATGCAATGCTTCTCACCATAGGCATATATTCTAATTTTAATACTCCGATATGTCAATCCAAGAAAGGGATTAACAAATTTTAACGGTAAGATTTTTGACAACGGCGGATATTTTTGCTAAAGTTCATGTTATATGATGAAACAAAAAAGGGAGGGTGCTATGAAGAAGAGTTTAATGCTGTTGACAATAGCCTGCATTTTCGCGTTAAGCGCTTGCGCCGGGCCGGAAGTTAAAAAGGAAATCGCCTCAGGCGCGGCTGAAGAAAAAAAGCCGGCCAAGGTCGAGGCGGTCGAAGAAGTTAAGACAGGGGTGATTAAGCCTGAAAAGGTCAAGACAATGCCGGTCGAGGTGACGCGTGTAGGAGAGGCTGCTCCCGCCAAGCCTGTATCTCTCGGCGAAATAGGGGACGTGTTTTTCGATTATAACAAGTTTGCGGTAAGAGACGACTTTAGGGGCATTCTTGAAAATAACGCCGCGATATTAAAGGCCAATAAAGCGGTTACGGCGGTCATAGAAGGTCATTGCGACGATAGGGGCACGAACGAGTATAATATCGGCCTCGGCGAAAGCAGGGCTTCGGCCGTTAAGAACTATCTCGTAAATCTCGGCGTCGAGGCAGGAAGAATCTCGATTGTGAGTTACGGCGAGGAAAAGCCGTTTTGCAAGGAGCGCAATGAAGACTGCCGGCAGAAGAACAGGCGTGCGCATTTTGTCGTGAAGAAGTAGCATGCGCGTGAAGTCCGGGGACACATCTCAATTTTTCCTTTCGCTCTTGTCATTGCGAGCGAGTGAGTCGAAGCCGCTAGCGAAGCGTGGCGGGAAGCAATCTCGTAATTGTAAAGGCGAGATTGCTTCGGGATAAAACCCCTCGCAATGACTACTTTGCGGGAGCAGGTTTGCAACCTGCTCCTTCAAGTTAGTGACTGCTTTATACGAAATATTTGGTTCAGGTTATAAACCTGAACCCGCATGAGGTTTGCTTTTTTTATAAAAAGGAATACCGAATTTTTGACCCTTCGACAAGATCAGGGTTGGATTTTTATTTTTGATTTTACTTTAGGGTTAAGCCCTTGTGCGCCTTAAGCACATAAGCCGCGATAAGCCCGTTGCGAGGTGGCACTTGGTTAATTATGCCTTGCTGCCGCGTTTATATCCCCGCGAGCGTCGAGAGCGTGCCCTGAACCTTCTTTTTTCTTACTCCTCTGAATATAAGGCGGAGACAGGCCGCAAAGTCCCTTTTTTCTTCCGCGTTGAGCGTCCTCCAAAGCGCGATGACGAGCCTTTCAGGTTCTTCGACGGCCTCGCCCGACCCGCTCCGACCCATGCTCCGCATGGGTACCTCGCGGGTACCCCTAGGCCTTTCACGTCCGGAATCGAAGAAGTAGGACGGTTCTTTGTCCATTGCCGCGGCAATCTTCATCCATTCTTCCGTCGTGATGGGGATATGGCCTTTTTCCTTCCTGATGTAGGTGGTCCTGTCTATGTTGAGACGCTTGGCAAGGTGAACCTGACTTAGGAGTTTTTCCTCTCTCACGGTTCTGAGCCTTTTGAGGATGTCCTTTGTGCTTAACATGCACGTAGTATATACCCGAAGTATTTTTAAGGCAACTCCAAATTACAAGATAAGGTTAAGTATTGTTGCTTTGGCAGGGTGGGTTTTCAACGTGTGGCAAGGCTTTGTCCTTGACTATGCTACGGTGCGTATGTTATTAGATGTAACCTTCCGCCGGAGTGGTGAAACTGGCAGACGCGCGGGACTCAAAATCCCGTGGGAGCAATCCCGTGGGGGTTCGACCCCCCCCTCCGGCACCATTGATTCCGATAGCGGCCCTTACGATGACCTTCTCTTTCACGCTCCTTAAAAAAGACCCTTCAGGCGCGAGGCGCGGCAGGATAACCACCCCCCGCGGCATTGTCGAGACGCCCGTGTTCATGCCTGTCGGCACAAAGGCGACCGTGAAGGCCATGACCCCGGAAGAGCTTACCTCCATCGGGGTGGAGATAATCTTAGCCAATACCTATCATCTTTTTCTCCGTCCCGGGCACGAACTCGTAAAGGAACTCGGCGGGCTGCATCGGTTCATGAACTGGAGCAAACCCATACTTACCGACAGCGGCGGGTTTCAGGTCTTCAGTCTCGCCCCGTTGCGAAACCTTACGGAAGAGGGCGTCGAGTTCAGAAGCCATTTGGACGGGGCCATGTGTTTTCTCTCGCCCGAGAAGGCCATTCTTATACAGGAGGCGCTCCGTTCGGACATAATGATGCCGCTTGACGAGTGCCCTCCGGCGTCGGCGGAAAAGGACTACGTGAAAAATTCTATGGACATGACGCTTCGCTGGGCAAAGCGGTGCAAGGCCGCGAAGTCGAATCCTTCGCAGGCCCTTTTCGGCATAGTGCAGGGAGGAATGTATTCGGACTTGAGAGCGGAGAGCGCGAAGCGCACCGTTGAGTTGGGTTTCGACGGATACGCGATAGGCGGGCTGAGCGTAGGAGAGGAAAAAGACCTCATGATGGCTATGGTGGATTCTACGGCGCCGCATCTTCCGTCCGATAAGGCGAGGTATCTTATGGGGGTCGGAACTCCGGAGGATTTGGTATTCTGCGTCGAGAAGGGCATCGACATGTTCGATTGCGTTTTGCCGACAAGGATGGCAAGGAACGGAACTCTCTTTACAAGTAACGGAAAATTGGTTATAAAGAATAGCCGGTACGAGCGGGACCCCGCTCCCTTGGACACGGAGTGCGGCTGTTATACGTGCGCAAATTATTCGAGGGCGTATCTCAGGCACCTCTATATGGCCGGAGAGATACTCGCCTCGAGGCTGAATACCATTCATAACCTTTTTTATTATATCTCCCTCATGAAGCGCGCGAGGGAGGCGATAGAGAGGGGAGAGTTTTTAAAGTTCAAAGGGGAGTTTTTTTCCAAACTCGAGGAAGAAGAAAAACAATAAATCAAACGGAGGTATCAGGACGTGTTCAATATTTTACCAGTAGCAGTAGCATACGCGGAAGAGGCGGCCCCGGCCGCCGGAGGCATCTCCGGGTTCATAAGTTTTCTCCCGATAGCGGCCTTCATAGCGATATTCTATTTTCTTCTCATCCGCCCGCAGCAAAAGAGCGCGAAGTTGCACAGGGAGATGCTCGGAAAGATAGAAAAGGGCGACACTATCGTTACGAGGGGCGGGATATACGGCAAGGTCGTTTCGGTAAAGGAAGACTCCCTTATGCTTGAGATAGCCGAGAACGTCCGTATAAAGGTAGAAAGAGGCGCGGTGCAGACGAGAAAGCCGTCCGAGGCCGCGTAGTTTGGCTGTTTCGTGGCCGCGGTTTTTGCGATAACCAATAATTGACCGGGAGAGTTTCATGAAAAGCATAATGTGGCGCTCCGTAATTATTCTTGTCTTTACGGCAGTCGCGCTTCTTCTGTTTCTTCCATCGACTCCGCTCTCCAAGAGGCTTCCCGCCGTCTGGGTGGACAACGTCCCTAAGATAGTCTTGGGGCTCGACCTTCAGGGCGGCATGCACCTTGTCTTGGACGTAGATCAGGACAAGGCCGTTGAAAACCACACACAGAGGCTTTCCGGCGCCATGGAAACGTCCCTTAGGACAAAGGGCATTCTCTACACGAGCGTTGCGAGAACCGGAATCGATTCCATAGACGTTGCGTACTCTACGGAAGAGGCCGCCTCCGCTATTAAAAAAATCGTGTCCGAAGAATATCCGTCATTGTCGATTTCCGAGACAAAGGGCGGGAGGATTTTCTTCAAGTTAAAGACCGACGAGGTTAAAAGGATAAAAGAATGGGCGACTACTCAGGCCCTCGAAACCATAAGAAACAGGATAGACAAGTTCGGAGTGTCCGAGCCTCTCATACAGAGGCAGGGCGAGAGGGAGATAGTCGTAGAGCTTCCCGGACTCAAGGATACGGAGAGGGCTATCGCCCTCATAGGAAAGACGGCAATATTGGAGTTCAGGCTCCTCGACGAGGCTAACGATTCGTTCGAGCCGGGAAGGGCGGCGCCTTTCGGAAGCGAGGTTGTTTACGGCAGACAGACCGACCCCGCGACCGGCGCTGTTACGGAAACCCCTTATGTCGTGAAAAAAGAGGTGCTTCTGACCGGAGACCTTCTATCCGACGCGAGGGTCGCGTTCGACAACCAGTTCAACGAACCTTACGTGTCTTTGACCTTCGATTCCACGGGCTCGCGCGTCTTCGCGAGAGTGACGGAAAAGAGCGTCAATAAGAGGCTCGCCATAATACTCGACGGAAACGTCCACTCCGCCCCCGTGATAAGAGAGAAGATAGCAGGAGGCAGGGCGCAGATATCGGGCGGCTTTACGAACGAAGAGGCGGCCGACCTCGCGATAGTCTTACGGGCCGGAGCTTTGCCCGCGCCGGTTACCATAGTCCAGAACGTTACCGTAGGCCCGAGTCTGGGGCGCGATTCGATAGAGGCCGGCATTAACGCCGGAATCATAGGCGCCGCGCTCGTTTTGATTTTCATGCTCGTCTATTACAAGACCTCCGGCGTCATAGCCGACGTGGCGGTATTCTTGAATATCGTGATGCTCCTCGGAGCCATGGCTTACTTCAGCTCCACTCTTACGCTTCCCGGCATAGCGGGCATAGTGCTCACTATAGGCATGGGCGTCGACTCGAACGTCCTCATATTCGAAAGGATAAAAGAGGAGCTTAAGGCCGGAAGGACGGTGCACTCCGCCATACAGGCCGGTTACGACAGGGCGTGGTGGACGGTAGTCGACTCGCACGTTACGACCCTTATCACGGCGGCGGTTTTGTTCCAGTTCGGGAGCGGCCCGATAAAGGGT
>JBAQMW010000337.1:0-3370 GCA_049303155.1 Thermodesulfobacteriota bacterium
GAAGAAGATTGAGATCCCCCCCCTTTCTAAAGGGGGGTCAGGGGGGATTTTTGCAACGGCATTTTTCTTGACGGCATTTTCCATCTTATTCTTCGGAGATGTATCTTTCGCGAGGGACGCCGCGGAAATCGAAAAGGCCGTTCAAACCGAAAAAAATCCTTTAAAACTCCCCCGCCTTTATAAAGAACTCGGAGACGTTCTTTTCGCGTCCGGAAATAATAAAGAAGCCGCGACGGCTTACGTGAAAGCCCTTTCCTTCCCAAAGAGAGATTTTTCAGGCGAGGAAAGAAGACTCATGGCCATGCGTATCGCGTGGGCAGGGGATTTCAAAAAGGCCGAGAGCGAACTTTTCCTTATACTTTCGGAAGACCCGAAAAACTCCGACGCGAGGGTTTCTCTTTCAAGGGTGATTTCGTGGCAGGGAAGGATGGACGAGGCATTAGTCGAGGCGGAAAAAGTCATTAAATTATCACCCGGTAACGCCGAGGCTCTCGTGGTCAAGGCCGACGTATTGAGATGGAAGGGGGATTTTGCGGGCGCGGTGTCATTGTATGAAGAGGCGCTTAAAAAAGGCGAGAATTTTTCCGCCCGGCTCGGGCTTTCCTACGCGCTTCTTTATTCGGGTAAAAAGACAGAGGCTCTTGAAAACGCCTCCCTCCTTCGTCCGGGGAACCCTTCCGAAGAAGGAGAGGCAGTAAAACTTCGCGAGGCCATAGAGGCCGCTACAAAGCCCGGCGTAAAGGCCTCGTCCTCCGGTTACTCGGACTCTGACGGCAACAGGGTTGATTATTATTCAATCGGGTACGGTTTTTTTATCAGGCAATTAAAAACGGATTTGAGTTACAAAAGGGTGGATGCCTCGGACGACTTGAGAACTGGCAATGCCGATACGTTCTACGTCTCGGTTTCATCCGATGCAAGGGTTTTGGTTTTTGATTCGATAAACGCAGGCGCAGGGTTTTCCGCTTTAAGCCCCGATGCCGAAGACTCGACCGAAATCGGCATCTATCACGTCGGCGGCAAGGCAAGGTTTACGGACGCGGGAGCAGGGATTTACGTTTCAAAATTTGTCCTTACCGATACCGCAAGGCTCATAGAGGAAGGAGTAAGGGTTTTGAGCGCGGGGCTTGACGGCTCTTACAAGGCGGGCACGAAGTTTTCCGTATTAGGCAGTTACGGGCACGGCGATTATTCGGACGATAACTCGTCGGACGAGGTAAACGTTGTTCCTGAATACGAGTTTGTCAAAGCAGGGGCTTATTCGATGAAGGCCGGGTATAAATTCAAATATCTCGACTTCAAAAGAAACAGCGGAAGCGGCTACTTCGACCCGCAGGATTTTATTTCCCATCAGGTATTCTTAAAGATGTTTTTCGAGAAGGAGAGACATTCGCTTTCATTGGAGCCTTTTATTGGGAATCAGTCCTTCGAGAGATACGGCAAGGGAAATAACGACCCCACGAGCGGAGTTTCGGGAAGGTACGAATACAAGATTTCGCGAAGCGCCGTTTTTTCGCTGCGCGCCGAAACAGGCGACTATGCCGCAGGCACGGCCGCGGGATTCAGGTTCACTCAATTCGGGGCCGGTGTGGAGTTCAGGCAATGACGGAGCAGGATGCTAAAAAACGGAAAAAGTCGGCATTGAGAGAGGAAGGTTAAGTATGGTGTTCGCGGAATTGCTACAAATGGGCTCAGTACAGAACAGGTAAATAAACTTGCTTGTTTTATGCCATAAAAACAGAGGGTTGGCGTTTCAGGGGTAGAAAAGATACACTATATAGGCCACGGTAGGGCTTGACAATGCCCCTAACCTTGATATATTCTTAGTATCATGATGATACTTTTTTACTTGACACAAAAATATCCCTTGGTTATAATCCGCAGCCATAAATTATGGCGCCTCCAAATAAACCATATTATGACCTTGGTGAGCTCAAAAAATTAATTGGCGATGAAGACACAAGAATTATTACACAGGCCAGCTTAAAAGATGCCGCAACGATAAATTTTTCGCTGACAGAAATTATAGATACCGTCCAGTCTTTAGGGTCAAGCGATTTTTATAAAACTATGCCAGCAGAAAAAAGGGAAAACTCCAATCAAGATGTTTATAAACCGATCAAAAAAGGTATAAAACTATACGTAAAACTCCAAAAATCTTCCGACGATAAATGCGTGGTTATTAGCTTTAAGAAAGCTTAGAAACATACAGGCACTAAAGGAGAAATCATGTTGAAAAAAGACTCTGTTTGCCCGATCTGTGGTCATGGCAAGATATCCGAAAAGGTTATTGTCGAAATATTCAGATATCAAAAGAAAAAAATATCGGTACCTGACTATCATGTTCTGGAATGTGATACTTGCGGGGAAAAGATAGTCAGTAATGAAACTTTAAAAAGGACTGAAAAGATATTGACCGATTTTCGTAGAAAGGTCGATGGTTTTCTTACGTCTGATGAAATTAAAAGAATACGAGAGAAACTCGATAAAACACAAACGGAGATGGCGATTTTTTTAGATGTCGGTGAGAAAAATTTTGCACGGTATGAAAACGGGCAGGTAACCCAAAGTAAGGCGATGGACACATTGTTGCGAATTCTTGACACTGACCCCAATATACTTTCTAAGGTTGGCGCAAAAAAAGAAATACAAACAGACTATAAAGAGTTGTTTTGTATTGTTTCAGAGACTAAACAAGATAAAGATGTCGAATATAGCCAAAAGACACCTAAAGATTACGAGTCAAACACGGGGATAGCTTATGCAGCATAAAAGTTTCCCTATGTCTTTTGACGATTTCAGGCTCATGAGTCTCTCTTTTTCTCTTAATGCAGGTTTTAAGAAAAAAGAACCTACCCCTATCAAGACCCAAATAAGTCTTGCCCATAAATTCGATAAAAAAAGTAGGGTCTTATTAATTCGCTTGAAGGTTTCTCTAATCAAGGGAGAGGTGCCTTTCTTTTTCGAAGTGGAGAGTGTGGGACGATTTAGGTTTAAAGAATTACCTGATGATAATACCATAGAGACTTTTTCTATGATAAATTGTCCTGCAATAATGTTTCCATATGTTAGGGAAACAATCGCTGATATCACACGTAGGGCCGGTTTTCGGCCATTACATCTTGCTCCAATAAATTTTGTTGCCTTAGCCGAAAAACGTAAAGGCGAAATTGAGCAAAAATCTAAAAAATAGTTCAGCAGTTCCGTAGGTTGAGTTAGCGGAGCGTAACCCAACCCAACAATTATTCTGTCCTTCTTTCCCCCTCACTCTACCCTCTCCCCGTTGGGGAGAGGGGGAAAAGCGAAGCAATCTCGTAAAAATTGACGGACAAGGCTTTATTAGTTCATCGCCGGCCGCTCGTTTTTAGTC
>JBAQMW010000338.1:0-5360 GCA_049303155.1 Thermodesulfobacteriota bacterium
CTGGCGGGTTTCAGGAGTTTCCTTCAATATCCTCGTTATGTCGTCAATGAAGCCCATATCCAGCATCTCGTCCGCCTCGTCCAAAACCGCGAACTTTACTCCCTTCAACACGAGGGTTTTCCTCTCGATATGGTCGAGCACCCTTCCCGGCGTGCCGACGACAATGTTGACGCCGCGCCTCAAGGCCTTTATCTGCCTCTCGATGGAGGTGCCGCCGTAAATCGGCACGGATTGCACGCCCTTGAATCTGCCGAGCTTATTCATCTCTTCTGCGACCTGTATGGCGAGCTCTCTCGTCGGAGTGAGAATTATGGCCTGCACCAATGGGTCCTTCTTATCTATGCGCTCTATTATGGGTATGCCGAAGGCCGCGGTCTTTCCCGTGCCGGTCTGGGCCTGTCCCATAAGGTCTTTTCCGGTAAGAAGAACGGGGATGGTCTGCATCTGTATGGGGGTGGGCTCCTCGAAACCCATTCCGGAAATGGCCTTCAAAATATCCGGATCAAGCCCCATCTCGCTAAACTTGGTAACTGTCTTTTCCAATTAAACTCTCCTTTTCTATTTTTGGCTTTTTTAATATGCCATAATAGCATAAAATAGAAAAAATGGATACAACTAAACTTAAAACCAAACTTGAACGGCTTTACAAAACATACGACATAGCCTTTCTTTCGTCAGACCCATTGGAGTTCGTCCATCGCTTTAAAGACGATTGCGATAGGGAAATAGTGGGGCTTATAGCGTCAAGCCTCGCCTACGGCAAGGTGGCGAGCATAAAGAGAAGCGTCGAGGCAGTGTTAGCCTTGATGAATAACGAGCCATACAACTTCACCATGAACTTCAAGCCCGAAAAACACGAAAAGGCCTTTTCGGGTTTTATTCACAGATTCAATAACGGAGACGACGTAAGGTGCCTTTTGTATTTCATGAGACAGATGTTTGAAAAATCCGGCTCAATAGGCAGATTTTTCATGGAGGAATATAAACCAGATGAAAAAAACATAAAATCAGCTCTGGTCTCTTTTTGCGAAAGAACTCTTGCCCTCGATTCAAGCGCGATTTACAAAACCAAGAAACTTCCTGAAAAGGCGGGGGTAAGATTTTTCTTCCCGTCCCCTTCGGACGGAAGCCCGTGCAAAAGACTCTGTTTATATCTTAGGTGGATGGTAAGAAGGGGCGACGCACTCGACTTCGGACTCTGGAGCGATATATCGCCGTCGAAACTCGTAATGCCTCTGGACACGCACGTGGCGCGCATCTCGCGCTACATAGGGCTCACAAAAAGAGAAAGCGCGTCATGGCTCATGGCCGAGGAAGTGACTGATAACCTAAAAAAACTCGACCCGAAAGACCCTGTAAAATACGACTTCGCAATAGCGAGACTCGGCATACTCGATGAATGCAAGGGCAGGAAAAAACCGGAAAAATGCAAGGGGTGTTTGATACGGGAACTTTGCGTGGTTAGGTAAGGGGGGGGGAGTGAAAAATAGAACCATTCCTTTTTCTTGCTTTGAAAAAATATGCATGGATGTCCCCAGAATTTCTATTACGACACGCTGGGATGACAAGTTAGATTGCCTGCTAAGATGGTGACGCCCTGAAGGCGTGTACTTTACCATCCACAAAATACTCCATGTCAACCATCCATATCTCTTCACGGTCAACGAATCGCATAAGGTGCAATCTGAGAAGGCTCTCTATTCTCTGAACCCATTCGGCCACGCTGTGTTTGAAATCGATGTGCCTATTCTTCTGTGTGAAAGGGTTTCGCGTATGAAGGACTTCACTACATAGGTCGTAAAGAGTCTCGAAATCTCCCTTAGTTAGATAACCATTTTCGATATGTTCGAAATGTTTAGCCCCGGACTCCTTCACGTGATCCAGTCTGATCGGCTGTGGATAGAAGCCAGGATGAAGCCGCTCAAGGTTACTCAGCATTTCTTTCGCCCTCCAGTGTTTAGCAAAATTCGCATGAGCCTCTGCATAAAGTTTTTTATTAGCCGCCATCGAGGCGAACGCTACGAGTTCGAGGGACTTCCTGAGTTGTATGGAGACGAATTCATAGTCGAAGAGTTCGTTCCCCGTCGAGAGCTGCGCCCCCGACACGGTCCTTACAACTGCAAGGCGACTCTTAACGTCTTCCATATAGTTACTGTAAGTTACTGCGAGATCCTCTTGTATGTCCATCGAAACCTCCATCAATTTTCCACGACGAAAAAGGACGAAAAAGGGGACAGATTTATTTTTGCCTGGATTCCCGCTCAAAAGACCGCGGGAATGACAAGAATGTGGTTAAGATGGAAAAGGGGAAGGTTCTATTTTTTCTCTCTTCATCCTTCCTCGCCCTTCCTCTCCACCCATGTAAAAAAGTAACCACTATTCTTCACCCGCTAAAACTTCTCAAAAACTGCGCCGGGGTTAATACCTTTATCCCCATATATTCTTTAATCCCTCCTGACCTCCCTTTAAAAAAGGGAGGAACCTTTACCGCTCCAAGGGACAAAAAGGGGACAGATTTATTTTTGTCTGGATTCCCGCTCAAAACACTGCGGGAATGACAAGGATGCGGGTAATTCCGGGGACACCATACTTAATTATTAACCCTGCAGTCCCATAGTCCCGTAGACTTAGGTTGGCGGAGCGTAACCCAACTATTACCTTTTTGGACAGTTCTCTTACATCAGCCTCGATATGCCTCAAGAGATTCCCCCGCTCATAAGCAACAAACTCCGGATGCGTTGCAATACGCTACCGCTTCGACCCGTCGTTTTCAATAAACCTCTTCGCATCCTCTCCGGCATCTTTAAAGAAAAAAGCAACAGCAACCGGCTACCACGCCTTCCTTATCGTCTTCAAACTCTTAAGATAATCCTCTTCCTCAAGGTTAGCGGTAACGCCATGCTCCTTCATTATATCGAGCATTTTCGAGATGGACACGCCCGCTATGCGGGCGGATTTTTCTATCGACGCCTCTCCGCTCTTGTATTTTTCCAAGGCGAGCATCGTTCGCCCGAGTTCGACAAGCTCCCTCACTGTCTTTGAGACGTCTTCTTTTTCTTCTTTTGCAAGCATGACGAGAGAACGGTAGTCGTTCTCGTTCATGCGTATGCTGAGTGTTTTTACGGACATCCTACTCACCTCCTGCTATCGCTCTTCTCGCGTTTGAGATTATCGACTTCTTGTATCTTCCGATTGATTCCAACTTTTCCAGCTTCAAGACGGCTTCGTTTTTACTCAAAAGCCTCTTTTCGACCGCCCTTATCAATATGGATATGGCGGTTATAAAATCGAGCTTCAGAAACTTGCACGCCCTTATGGCGTTCCTGTCGTCGGTGGCGACAAACGCCGCTGTTTTATGCAGGGCAAGCAATATCGCCTCAGCCTCGCCTGAATCGATATTAAAATCATCCATGAGTTTTTGGAGCGGTTTTTTGCCGTCTGCCCTCGAAACACCGATTTTCCCATCGCCAATCAACCCGGCTATTTGAGCGGTCTCGGCGCTGCTTTTCATTAGAACTTCTTCTCTGACTTTTTCAGGTATAAAAACCTGCCCGCTATAATCAGAAATGAACAAATCCAGCACATCTATCTTTGCAAGAAGGATTAATGTGGATGCATCAAAAATTATCATATATGATAATCATATGACAAACGTAATACACTGTCAAGGAAATACAAATAAAGACCACATTCGCCGAAAAAAATTGACTCTCCCCCTTCGTTGCGATACCATTTTTCAAAAGCGCCTTGATATGGTCTTTTGTAACTCAAGGCTATGGTGAATTTTTTCACCTTTTCCCCCTCCCCACTCGTTGGGGAGGGTTAGGGTGGGGCAGCCTTGAGACAGCAACCCCCCGCGACCCATGCTTTTGCATGGGTACCCCAATTGCGGGGGCAGGCTCTAAAGGGTTGAGTTACGCAATTCAAGGCTTTAGCCTTAAAAGGAGCATAAAGTTTGAAAATACAAGAGGCGTTCGACCTCGTAAGGGACGAACTCAAAAAAGTCGAGACGCAGTTCAAAGAAAACATCTCCTCGGAAGTTTACCTCATAACTAAAGTCGGCGAATACGTCCTTAGAAGCGGCGGCAAGAGGTTCCGGCCTCTCCTGCTTCTTCTTTCGAGCAGAGTAGCCGGTTATAAAGGAGAGCGGCACATCCCTCTCGCGGTGATGGTCGAGTTCATACACACGGCCACTCTCCTTCACGACGACGTCGTCGATAACGCCAAGATAAGGCGCGGCGCTGAATCCGCGAACCTCATTTGGGGCAACGGCCCGAGCATACTCGTAGGAGATTATCTCCTTTCCCGCGCCTTCGAACTCGCGGTAAACGACGGAGACATGAACATACTGAAAACCCTCTCGCGCACTACTACCCGCATGGCAGAGGGGGAAATACTCCAGATACTCCGCCACTCGAACATAAACACCACCGAAGAGGAACACCTTAAGATAGTGGCGGGCAAGACGGCCGCGCTTTTTTCCGCGTCCTGCCGCATACCGGCCATACTCGCCTCTCTTCCGCAGGAAAAGGAAAAGGCGCTCGAAACCTACGGCATGGAGGTAGGCACCGCCTTCCAACTCATGGACGACTGCCTCGACTACACGTCCAAGGACGAGGTAATCGGCAAGGCAAGAGGCTCGGACATCCGCGAAGGCAAGATAACCATGCCCCTCATAGCGGCCTACGGAAAATCCGCCGCAGCGGAAAAAGCATTAATCGAGACAGCCGTAAAATCAAACGGCATAACGGATTCGGACATGGAAGAAATCTTCGCCATAATCAAAAAATACAAAGGCATAGAATACACGCTGGATTTCGCCGCGAAGCGCGTCGAAACAGCAAAAAAACAGCTTGAGATTTTCGAGCCGACCCCTTCGCTCGCCGCCCTTTCCGCGGCCGCGGACTTTGTCATAGAAAGAGTCAGCTGAGCCTTTAAATAATGTCCCCCCCTTTTTCAAAGGGGGGGTCGGGGGGTGATTATGACCGCGAAGGAAAAAGCCGAAAACATACTACGAATCCTTAAAAAAGATCTCCCCGGCGCGAGAATAGCCCTAAACCATTCCACCCCTCTCGAACTCCTCGTCTCAACAATCCTCTCAGCCCAATGCACTGACGAGCGGGTCAATAAGACTACTCCCGCGCTTTTTAAAAGATTCAAGACAGCGGACGCATACGCCTCCGGAGACCCGAAAGAACTCGAAGAGGCGATAAAATCCATAAACTTTTTCAGAACCAAGGCCAAATCCATCCGCGCATGCTGTAAAAAAATCGCGGAAGAATTTAACGGAAAAATCCCGCATACCGTGGAGGAACTGACGAGCCTTCCGGGGGTAGGGAGAAAGACCGCCAATATAGTCC
>JBAQMW010000339.1:0-49238 GCA_049303155.1 Thermodesulfobacteriota bacterium
CGGCTAAGACGCAGGATGCGGCGCAGGCCTCCTCCACTCTCAAGGTAAAGTCGGAAGACCTCGAATCTCTCATAGCTCAGGTATCCGGGCTTCGCGGCCTCGGGGCCAAGGACATGGAGGTGCTTCAGTCCGCGACCTTGCAGCTTCGGATGGTTCCGGTCGGGGAATTGTTCGGCCGCTTCAAAAAGGCCGTGAGGGACCTTTCCGAGGAACTCGGAAAACCCATAAGGCTTGAGGTGTCGGGCGAGGGCGTAAAGATAGACAAGGCCATAGCGGATAAGTTGAGCGAGCCGCTTATGCACATGGTCAGGAATGCCGCGAGCCACGGCATAGAAAGCCCGAGAGAGAGGAGTGCGGCCCAAAAAGGCGACGGCGTCATAAAACTTAACGCCTATCAGGAAGGCGGCCGGATAATCATAGAGGTCTCGGACGACGGAAGGGGCATATCCGTTGATAAGGTCGGTAAAAAGGCCGTTAAGACGGGGCTTTTGAGAGAGGAAGACCTCGTGAAGCTTACGGACAGGAAGATACTGGATTTTATCTTCGCTCCGGGTTTTTCCACGCACGATGGAGTGGACAAGGTATCGGGCAGAGGCGTCGGCATGGACGTCGTGAAAAGCGTCGTGACGAGCCTTCAGGGCGTGATATCCATTGAAACGCAACCCGGCAAGGGCGTATGCTTCAGGCTCGAGCTTCCCCTTACGCTCGCCATCATAAGGGCGATGGTGCTTGAGAGCGGCGGCGCCAAGATAGCGGTTCCGGCCTCGGCGGTAGATAGGATTTTAAACATGACGGAGAGCGAGATAGCGCAGGGAAGTTTTCTCGACAAGAACAGGATATCCCTTTATCTTCCCGACGAAGGAGAGGTCATACCCATAGTGGATTTTCCCGGGATCTTCGGGCTTAAGGCGAAAGGCGATAAAAGGTGCGTTGTTCTGCTCAAGGTCGGGGGCGGGCATAAGGTTGCGTTATCGGTTGACGCCGCGGTCGGGCGCCATCCCCTCACGGTAAAGCCTCTTGACGGATTTTCCGAAACAGGTTATTTTTCAAGCGCGTCGTTTCTCGACGAAGAATTGGTTTTGATTCTGAATATTCCGAGCCTCATGGCCGCTTAGGCCGAAATGGACGGGTTTTTTTTGAAACAGGTTATTTTTCAAGCGCGTCGTTTTTTGACGAAGGCGCAAACAAAAAAAGGGGGTTCGTATGTCTGACAAAAAGAAGGTGCTTGCCCTTGACGACCAGAAATCCATGCAAAATATACTCAGTTTCGCGTTGAAAAAAGACTTCGACGTGACGGTTGTCGGAACGTCGAAGGATGCCGTGGACAAGGCCAAGGCCGAAAAGTTCGACTTTATTCTTCTCGACATAGTGCTCGATAACGACTCCGCCGACGGTATAGGGGTGGCGGAGGCTCTGCAGGCCTCGGGGAACACGACGCCTCTGGCGTTCCTGTCGTCTCTTGCCGAAGACGCGCTCGAAGAGGGGCAGAAGCAGAGGTCGAAGACTTTAAGGAACGTCAGGTTTTACCAGACGAAACCCATAACCCCGAACGAACTTATATCGAAGATAAAGGGAGTTACGGGGTAAGGGATGGAGAAGGTTCTCAAGATAATCACCTTCGGCGTGAGGAACAGGCACGTCGCCTTTCCGGCCTCCGAGGTGAGGGAGATAGCGGATTCGAGTGGCAAGCTCAAGCCTCTTTTCTACAGCCGCGGCGGGGCGGTAAAGGGCGTCATGGAGTACGAAGGCGAGATGATTTCCATCCTCGATACGCCGAACCTTCTTGACGTGCAAGTTCCGGGGAGCGAGCAATTTATCCTTATATGCAGACCAAAGGACTCGGAACATTCCGTCGGAATAACCATATCGTCGGTCTTCGGCATGGAAATGGTGGAGACGAACGGGCTCAAGCATTCGAGCGACGAGGAGGCCAATTATACCTTGGGCTATTTCAAAGACGCCTCCGGCGAAAAGGAGCGCGTGGTAACCGTGCTCAACCTGACGAAGTTTCTTGAATACGCTAACGCGAAGATTAAAAAATTCGAGAATAAAAATGTTTAAGTCCTGCGGACGGCACAGTGAATGAATATCAAAAATCAAAAGTAAGGTTTCATTTTTATAAAAAAAGAATACCGAAACTTTAATCTTTGATTTTTCATTTTTGATTTTGCTTTTATTACCGGTGCAGGGACAAGCCCTTGCGGACAGCACGATGAATAAACAGGCCACAGCAGTATGCATATTATAATGGTAAGTTAAAACATTACGGGTGCGGGGCTCAGCCCTGCTAAAAATCTTTAACAAGGAGCGTAAAATGGAAAAAAGGACGTTAGGCGCGATAATCGGCGGCATATTCAAGCTGAACCTGCAAAGGCTGACCAGAGGCTTCTATGTATTTACGATAGGGGCGGTGGCGGTCGGAGCGATTACGTATTACTCCGTCAACACCATCTGGAAGTCGGTCGTGGAAACAAAATACGTCGCGCTTCCGAAACTCATAGCCGGGTCGGATCTTCAGATAGAAATGACGCAGATAGGCTCCGAGATAGAAAAATTCGGCGGCATGGAATCGGTCGAGATGAAGGCGGCGCAGATAGAGGTGCTCTTATCCCAGAATTCGTATTTCAAGGAATCCATGAAGGCGTTTTTCTCTTCCATGCAGGCCGAGGAAATGGCTAACGTAAGAAAAGACGCCGAGGCCGCGGCGGACGAATATTTCACCGCCTTTGCCGCGCCGCCTGTCACGTACGAAAAGGTCGCGCCTAGATACGGCAAGGTCAGGGACTACGTGGAGGTCATGAAAACAGGCGTCCTTCTGGAACTGGAGGCCAGCTTCAATACCGCCGAGAACGCGACCAATAACGCCTTCTGGACAATCGTCTTTCTCACCGGCGGCGCCATCTTCGGCATGGTAGGCATTGCCGTTGTCTTAAGCAGAATCGTCAGCGTTCCGATCACGGGCCTTGCCGCAAGCCTTGTCAAGAACTCTCGGGACATCGAGGCCGTTACCGCGGAACTTTCCGGCGGCGCAAAAAAGCAGACCGAAATAGTCCTCTCGGCCACGAAGGACCTCGAGGACATGATAATAAACATCATACAGGGAAGCATCTCCTTGAGCGTTGAAAAGCAATCCGAGATAGCCAAGGCGTTCGCGCACTTCTTGAGGCAGTTCGTCGAAAGAACCTCCGCCGAGATAGCGATGGGAATGATGAGCGTGTCGCAGCAGTCGCAGGAGGCCAGGAAAAGCATCGAGAGTTTCGTTAAGGAGTTCGGCGTGGTCGAGGAAACCATAAGACGTCAGGAGCGCGCCGTGGAGGGAATGGTCGCGACGCTTAAGCAGATAGTCGCGGCGAACGAGGGAATCAAGAAAAAGGCCGCCGGTTCGACGGCCGCCGCGGACAAGGCATCCGAGAAGGTGGCGGAAGGCGAGAAGAGGATTAAGGTCATATCGCAGGAACTCGAGGACATAAGAACGTCAAGCGAAGGCGTCCGCGAGATTACCGAATCTCTCGCCAAGATAACCGAGAACATCAAGATACTGGCTCTTAACATGTCGCTTAAGGTCGAGGACGTGCGCGACGACACCGGCAAATCGTACGGCTTCGAAACGATGAGCGCGAGGGTTCAGGAACTCGCGGAAGAGGTCGAAGGGCTTCTTGTTAGGTCCAAAGAGCTCATCATTCCGACCATCGAGGGCATAGGAAAGGTCAGCCGCGAAGCCAACCAGACGAGGGAACTCATGACCGAGGTGGCCGGAGCCATAATGATAGCCGACGAGGCCAGTAAATCCATCGCCGGGGAGATAGACAGGCAGGCCTCTCAGATAGGCAATATAGAGATCGAGGCGGAAAAATTGAGAAGCCTCGCCCACGATACGACGCAGTCCATCAGCTCGCAGACGGCGCTGGCGCAAAACGTGGATACGATACTTAAAGACAGCGAAACCTTGATAGAGACCGTCAACTCCCAGACAAAAGAGGCGAGCGATAACGCGAGAAAGATAAACGAGATGATGGAAGAACTGAAAAAGACGGTTGCGAGCATCGAGGATGGAACCGGAAAACTCACGGAAAAGAGCGCCATGATAGCGGAACTCTTCGACGGCATAAGCGCGCAGGCCGTAAAGAATCTCGGAGGCGCGGAGCGGCTTGAAATCGCCACAGGCGCCGTGAGGGATGTAACGAGAAGGCTTACCATCGTCGTGAGCGGCGAGGTTGCGGAGACTAAGGCGGCGCCGGCGCGGGGATTGGCCGGGGCAGGGACGCCTGTCGCGTAAGGCGAAAAAGGGTCTGCTCTATTAACGGTTTTTTTTGGTGCGCAAAACCATTGCGTTTGCCGCGCCGGAGATTACGTTTTTCAAAGGCCGCTCCGCAAGGATTGTAAATAAGAGGTTTTTTCTTTGCCGCAAACCGCGGCAAGTCAATTCATTATACAGGCGATATATTTCTAAAACAAGGCGCGGCTTTGAACATCCCGCAGACAAGGGGCGGTCCCTTGCCCGGCCCGCGCCTGTTTTAGTATGCTATACTGTTTGACATGGAGGGAAGAGTGAAAAGGAAGTTAGCCGTTGTTATTTTTGCGCTTATCTTCGCGATATCGGCGGGCCTGGCCTGGTTTTTTTTGAATAGCGAAGAGAACGGCCTTCCGGAGGTATCCGGCATAGCGGAAGCGACCGAGGTCGAGATTTCTTCCAAGCTCGGTTCGAGGATAGCGTGGCTTTGTTGCGAGGAAGGGGAGCGCGTAAAGTCAAACGATGTCGCGATAAGGCTTGACGACGCGGAGCTTAAGGCGATTCGAGGCGAGGCCGAGGCCGCAATAAGACAGGCGGAATCCGCCGTAGAGGCCGCAAAAAGTGAAATCGAGGGCGCGAAGGCCGGCATAGTATCTTCCTGGGCCTCGCTTAAAGAGGTCGAGGCGGAAATCAAGAAAGCGGATATTTTAAAGAAGGACGCCGAAAAAGATCTCGCGAGGACAAAGGAACTTTTCAAGGAAGGCGTGCTTACCGAAAAAGAACTCGATACGATAACCACCCGCCGCGATACTCTCGGAGCGGAGGAAAATGCGCTTCGGGCGCGGCAAGATTCTTTAAAGGCCGCGCTCGCCGTAGCGCGCTCAAAGCTTAAGACCACCGAGGCCGGGCTCGCCTCGGCCCTGGCGAGACTCGATGAGGCGAATGCCGCGCTTAACCTTGCGGACGCGAATCTGAAAGACACGGTAATTATCTTTCCCATGGACGGAATTATAGCGCACAAGGCGTTTCAAACAGGAGAGGTCGTCTCTCCCGGCGTTTCTATTTACACGGTGCACGACGTGGATAATCTTTGGGTCAGGATAGACGTGGACGAAACTCTCGTTGCAGGGATAAAGTTAGGCGCGAAGGCTGTGATTACTCACGCGGGGTTTCTGGGCAAGGCGTTCGAAGGTACGGCGGTCGAGATAGGCGCTGCCGGAGGATTCGCCACCCAGAGGGACGTGACAAGGGGCCGCTCAGACATAAGGACGTTTCGCGTAAAGATGAAGGTGAGAGAAAACAAAGGAGAATTAAAGCCCGGAATGACCGTCAAGGTTCGGTTTTTGTAAGACAGGCAACCGATGACATACGCCCTTGAAATACAAGGTCTTGTAAAGAAGTTCGGGGATTTGACGGCCCTTGACGGGGTTTCTTTTTCCGTTGAAGAGGGGGAGTTCTTCGGGCTCTTGGGCCCGAATGGCGCCGGCAAGACCACCCTCATACGCATCATCACGACTCTCATAAGGCCTACATCCGGGAAGGCCGTCGTAGTGGGCGCAGACTGCTCAAAAAATTGCGCCGAGGTCAGGAAAAAAATCGGCGTCGTGCCTCAGGCCCTTACGAGCGATCTTGACTTGACGGGCAGAGAGAACATGGACATCTACGCCCGGTTCTACGACATCCCCAAAAAAGAACGCAGAGAACGGATAGAGTATCTTCTCGACATGGTAGGGCTAAGGGAGCGCGCGGCTGACCTTGTGGCGACCTATTCCGGCGGCATGAGAAGAAGGCTTGAGATCGCGAGGGCCCTCGTCAACATGCCTGAGCTTTTCATCCTTGACGAGCCTACCCTCGGCCTCGACCCGCAAAGCAGGAGAGTCGTGTGGAAATTCCTTGAAAAACTCATGACCGAGCATAAGATAACGACCCTCTTGACCACCCACTACATGGAAGAGGCCGAGGCCCTCTGCGGCCGCGTCGCCATAATAGATTACGGAAAGATAGTGGCGCTCGACACCCTCGAAGGTTTAAAAAAGCAGGTTCCCGAAAAGGACATAATAGAGATCGAGTTTTCGGAAGCGGACGAGGAGAAGCTAATCGAGGCGCTCAAGATAATGCCTTCAATAACGTCCGTGAGCATCGCGGGCGGGACGCTTCGGATTTCGGTCGAGGACGGCGCAGGCTCGATAGCGGATATACTCGAGGCCGTCAAGGCGCAGGGCGGAAAAGTCAAGAAGGCGACGGTCAAAAACCTGACCCTCGAGGACGTGTTCATCCACTTTACCGGAAGGCCCATACGCGAGGAAGAGGTCAAGAAGGTTAGTTTTCTTTTGGGCGCGGGCATTCCGAGGAGGTGGGCGAGATGACGCGGTTTTTCGCGGTCGTTGAAAGAGACCTGAGAAAATTCATAAGAAATCCCGTCGTGTTGCTCATGAGCATCTTGATGCCCGTGCTTTACCTCGTGATACTCGGGAACTCTTTTCTTGGCGAGCTTAAAAACCTTCCTCTTGCCGTAGTGAAGCACGATTCAGGGAAGTACGGCGAGATGATATTGGAGAGGCTTTATTCCATGGAAGGAGGCCCGAAGCGCGTTATCGTTTATCGCGCCGTGAACGAAGGCGAGGCCATGGAGGGTCTTAAAAAAGGCATTTTCGCGGCCGTGCTCATCATACCGAGAGAATTTTCAAGCGATATACTGCACGGAAAGACCTCCGAGGTCGGGCTTTTCCTCGATAACTCCGAGCCGGTCGCGTCCGAGTTTCTGCGTTCTCAGGCTACTCTGGCCTTAAGCGCAATGCGAAACGACTTTATCAAGATAAGGGAAGAAAAGGCTCCCGTGCTTCGCGAGATGGAGCTTTATAAGAAGATAGATTACGATCAGTCGCTCATACCGGGCGTCGTCATAATGGCGATATTTCTCGGCGCCATGACAACCGGGGTTTTTAACGTGGTGATGGACAGGTTCATGGGCATAGAGGAGAGTTATTTTCTGACGCCTCTCACCAAGATGAACATAGTCACCGGCCTCATAGTGAGCGGGCTTTTCATAACGACAGTCCTCGCGCTTGTAGTCCTTGCGATAAGCTCGCTCATAGCGGGCCTGTATTTTTGGACGACCATAACCTTTGGAGCCTTTATCGCACTCCTTTTGGTGATAGCGCTTTCCACGTTGAGCCTTCAGGGTTTGATGTTCGTCATACTCGGCAGGGTTGACCATCCGAGGATAGTCGGAGTGCTTGGAGGGTTTTTGAACGTCATATTATTTTTTCCGAGCGGAGCCATGTATCCTGTGGAGAGTTTTCCCGCGTGGCTAAAGGCGTTTTCCCGGATAAATCCGGAGACGTATTCGGTTCATGCCATGAGGGCGATACTCTTTAAGGGCGCGGACGTCTTTACGGTAAAAGAAGACCTCCTACTTCTTTCCGTAACTGCCGTGGTTTTGATTTCTTTGGCAACGGTGGTGTTCAAGAGGGAGTTGTGAACTCAAGGGTAACGTCAAGTATTTTGTGTCAGAAAGAAATGGTTAGCGGGTCTTTTTGATTCCAATTTTATTTACATTTTTCTGATAAAGGTATCTGGTGGGGCACAACCGCTTGTAGTCGGCATTAACGCACTCATGCCGGTGGAATCGGATATTTGTTCTCCCGGTATCATGAAAATATCTTCTTTAAGCTTAGGATGGTTGAGTTCTCCTTTTTGGATGCGATCAATTACTGTATTACAGGCTTCCTTGAAGTGTTCGTAAAATTCTTCGGAAATTAAAATAATCTGCCCATTATACTTTTCTAAATGCTTTGTTCCGTATGTCATGCTTTCATTTTTCTGCGTTAATCCAAAGTTCTTTCCCGGAATTCCTATGTGCAGGAGACCGCATCTTAAATCTTTATACAAGTTAGAAGCGTGTTCTTTATATTCTTCCGGAAATAATCTTTCAATTGCATTTTGAAATCTTTTTCTTGCAAAACCTCTCCTGGTTAAACCATTAGAATCTAAACATGCCCCCAAGAATTCAATCCCTGTCGCCATTAGGAAAAAGGATTGGTAATGAAATGTTTTTTCTTGAATATTTTTTATATCTTTTATTAATACTTTTTCAATAAGTTTGTCAGCCTTCATCTTTTTACCTCAAACTCCCAAAAATCAGAGGGAGAGATAATCTTTATCCCCCGGAAACTCTTTAAGATAAGAAGGTCTTTATCGCCAGTAACGATGCAATCCGCTTTTGCTTCCAGCGCGGCCGCAAGGACGTTATCGTCGTCTTTGTCCCGGCAGACGTTTTCGCTTAAACGCGCCGGTTCAACCATTTCCGCGTTCGCGTTGATAAACTTGATGATATTGTTGACTTTTGATTCGTGAAACCGGAATTTTTTTGTCAACTTTTCTTCCAGTTCGTCCAAAATCCATTGGGAAGTGAATATGCTATGCTCCGACAGACAATGGTCGAAAACCTCGCTCGAAGCGCCATGTGCGATAAAGGCGGCTATCAGGACGTTCGTATCGAAGACTACCTTCACGAGACTTTTTTGAATACGTCCTCGTCGGTAAATATGCCGCGTTGCTCGGCCTCCGGCAGAAGGAGTTTCCGAAGCCTCTGAAACTCTTCCCTCGCAAAATACTGACGCAACGCCTCGCGCACGATGTCGCTCCGGTTCGTGTGCTCGCGTTTGGTCGCGTCGGCAAGTTTCTTTTTAAGCGCAAGGGGAAGGCTTATTGTGATAGTTTCTCTCATATATTACCTCTGTAATACAATATAATACAGAAGATGCGGCATTGTCAATTATTTGGCCTTCACGAGCCTCTTTATCCTCTCGACCGCCGCCGTCGCGTCGCCGCCGTACTCGTCCGCGCCGATTTTTTTCGCGAACTCAGGCGTTACGACCGCGCCTCCGACGATGGTTTTTACCTTCACTCCCTCGTCCTTGAGTTTCTTTATCACCTTATCCATCTCCATGACCGTCGTCGTCATGAGGGCGGATAAACCAACAACGTCGGCTTTAGTTTTTTTCGCCTCTTCCACTATCTTTTTAGCAGAGACGTTTTTGCCTAAGTCTATTACCTCGAAGCCGTGGTTTTCAAGGAGAGTCGAGACTATATTTTTTCCTATGTCGTGGATGTCTCCCTCGACCGTGGCCATTATGACCTTGCCGAGACTTGGGCCGGTCTGGCCGTGAAATTCCTTTTTAAGCCTCGTAAAGGCCTTTTTTACCGTATCGGCGGATAGTATGACCTGAGGAAGGAAATATTTGTTGCACGCGAAAAGCCGCCCCACCTCGTCAAGCCCCGGTATGAGTCCCTCATTGCCGATTTTTAACGGCCCCCATCCTGCTTTAATTGCCTCTTCAACGAGACTGACTATGTTTTCTTCGTCCCCTGAAATCACGGCATGGCTGAGTTTTTCCTCGAGGCTTTCAGGTTTTTTCGTTTGAATGGCCTTTTCAAAAGAAGGAGACCTCGTCTCGAACCTCTTTATATAGCGGTCGGCCTTGGCGTCAAGGGCCAAGAGAACGGAGCTTGCGTGGAACGCGTCCATCATGGCTTGGTTCTTGGTGTTCATTATGGCGCAGTCCAAGCCGGCGGCCATTGCCATTGAAAGAAAATTCGAATTCACGGTCTCCCTCGAAGGAAGGCCGAAAGAGATATTGCTCACTCCGAGCGCGGTCGTGAGGCCGAGTTCTTGCTTCACGAGCCTTATTGCCCTTAAGGTTTCGAGCGCGCCCTTTGGCTCCGCGCTTATTGTCATGGCGAGGCAGTCTATATAGACGTCTTCTTTTTTTATTCCGATTTTTTTAGCGCGAGCGAGGATTTTTCTCGCGACCTTGAGCCTTCCTTCGGCTGTCGCTGGTATGCCGCTATCGTCGAGGCTTAAGCCCAAAACAGCGGCCCCGTATTTTTTCGCGAGAGGCAGAATGGTTGAGAGTTTTTTCTCTTCTCCGCTAACGGAATTTATCAGGGCCTTGCCGTCGCACGCCTTAAGCCCTGCCTCTATCACCTTGGGGTCTGCAGAATCTATGACTATGGGGCACGCAGTGTTTTCGTTTACAGTAAAGACCGCCCTCGTCATGGCGGACACTTCGTCTATGCCCGGCACCCCGACGTTTACGTCGAGGATATGCGCTCCGCTTTCGGTCTGCTCCTTCGCCTCCTGCCTTATCATCGCGGTCTTGCCCTCTTTTATCTCGGAGGCGAGGGTCTTTCTTCCGGTCGGGTTTATCCTTTCGCCGATTGTTACGGGAGGAAGGCCGTTTCCGAAAAGAACGTGAGTTGTTCTGCTTGAAAGCGAGGAAAAAGACTTTGCTCTTCCCCGCTCCTGCTTCATGGACAAAAACGCCTTGCCCATTTTCTCGATGTGTTCGGACGTGGTGCCGCAGCAGCCGCCGAGTATCCTCACTCCGACTGAGACGAGCTTGGGCACGTATTCGGTCATCTCTTCTGGAGTGGCCGGGAATATGGTTTCATCGCCTTTTAAAACCGGTATGCCCGCGTTCGGCTGGGCTATCAAAGGAAGGTCGGTAACCACGCTCATCTCGACTAAGGCCTTATATATGCCTTCTATTCCGAGCGAGCAGTTTGCGCCTACGCAGTCCGCTCCGAGAGAGTCCGCTATTATGGCGAAGGCCTTGGGAGAGGTGCCGAGGATTGTTCTCATCGAGAGGTCGAAGGTCATTGTGGCGACTATGGGGAGATTTGTTTCTTTCGCGCCTATTATAGCGGCCTTCATTTCCTTTATGTCCATCATTGTTTCTATTATGATGAGGTCGGCTCCTCCGTCTTTAAGCGCCTTCGCCTGCTCGCTGAAAACAGAAACAGCCTCGTCAAAGTCCATGTCCCCGACAGGCTTTACGAACCTTCCTGTCGGGCCGATGCCCCCGGCCACGAAGAGGCTTTTCCCTACCGCCGTTTTGGCGTTTTTGACGGCCGCGATGTTTATCTCGCGAAGTTTTTTTTCAAGGCCGTACTCCGCGAGTTTTATCCTGTTCGCGCCGAAGGTGTTTGTGGTTACGACGTGAGAACCGGCTTTTTTATAGGCAAGGTGGACTTTTTTCACGATGTCCGGCTGAGTCAGGTTAAGCTCGTCAGGGCATCCGCCGGGCTTGAGCCCGAGCCTTTGGAGCATGGTTCCCGTTGCGCCGTCGAATATGACGGGCCGGGATTTGAGGAATTTTCTAAAGTCTTTTGGCATGAATATCTACCTTTCTTATCGTCATCGCGGTAAGCGCTATGACGCGGTAATTTTATTATTCCTTAACGCGGTTATTGTATCTATTTGAAAGGAAGGTATCAAGAAAGAATCAAGGACTGCGCCCTTGACCCTCAATGTTTTAATTTATGTGGAGGCATGCAGGCCACAGCGGTCTATTGATTCATTGTGCTGTCCGCAGGACAAATCCCTTGACTTCACCGCTTAAAAAACATTATTATAATTACTTCCTGTTTTAACGGACTTTACGATATTCCCGGGTAGCTCAGCCGGCAGAGCGGGTGACTGTTAATCACCATGTCGGGGGTTCGAATCCCTCCCCGGGAGCCAGTTTATCATAAGGGTTGCGAAGTTTTTCGCAGCCCTTTTGTTTTTGCGTGGCAAAACAGGGACACTTCCCCCTTTTTTCAGGCCCTAATCCTTGTGTGGGTTACGGCCTTTTTTTCTTAAGATTCCTCTTGAGGCCGCCCTCCATAAATCGTAAACTCTATGAATGATTCGGATAACTAAAGACATCTTTATAAACGAGGCCGAGATACAGGAGGAGTTCATCCGCTCCGGAGGTCCGGGCGGCCAGCACGTGAATAAGGTCTCCACTGCCGTGCAACTTCGATTTAACATAAGGGAATCGAAACTCCCTTTGGACGTAAAAGACAGGCTCATCCTCCTTTGCGGGAATAGGGTTACTGAAGACGGAACGTTCATCATCTTCGCGCGGGAGTTCAGGAAAAGAGAGATGAACAGGGCCGCGGCCTTTGATAAACTCATAGGCCTCATAAGCAAGGCCGCTTTGAGGCCGAAAAAGCGGGTAAAGACAAAGCCGTCCAAGGCGGCAAAGGAAAAACGGATTAAGGAGAAAAAGCAAAGAGGCCGCGCCAAAAAAATCAGGCAGAAGGTGAAAGCAGAGGAGTAGAGGGAGTTGCGTCCCCCTCACCCATGCTCCTGTCCGGGAGAGGAAGTAACTGACCCTCTTCCGACGGGAGTTTGTTTTTTTACCTCCTCTCCCCTTTGGGGAGAGGAATGAGGTGAGGGGGTTTTATTCTCTTTTCTATAAATTCTACAATCTCGTCCCCCGACCCACGCCGCTTGGCGTGGGTACCACGCTACCCTCTCCCCTTTGGGGAGAGGAAAATGAGACAAGGCAAACCCCCTTCCCTTGACTATACTCTTGAAATGAGTTTTACTTTAAAAGTCATGTTCCGTCAAAATGCCATAGGTGTCATGCTGAACCATGTTTTGTCATTCCCGCGGTGTTTTGAGCGGGAATCCAGTAGCAGGGCGGGCTGTGCCACCTGAAAAGTTTTTGAGGGTTTTAAAGAGTCTAAGGGAGACTTATGGCGCGTCTATTGAAAACAAGGTCTAAGAAAAAAGGCCTTCCGCCCGGAACGCTCGTCCACATCGGGGAAAAGCGCGCCCAAGGGGCGAGCATCACAATCATTGATTATGACGAAACAAACGTCAGCGAATTAGAGATAAAAACCCTTGACCAGTGTTTTCCATTTAAGGAAAGCCCGACCGTTACATGGATAAACGTAGAGGGGCTCGACGCGAACGTAATACAGAAACTCGGCGACTGTTACGGCTTCCATCCCCTCGTGCTCGAAGACATCTTGAACACAGACCAGCGCCCAAAGATTGAAGACTACGGCGAATATATCTACATCGTAGTGAAGATGTTCAGCGAGAGGAAGGGAAGGAGCGGAATCGAGTTCTTTTCCGAGCAGGTCAGCATAATACTCGGAAAAAACTTCGTCATATCGTTTCAGGAAGGCGTAAAGGGAGACGTCTTTAACCACGTAAGGGAGCGGATAAGAAGCGGCAAGGGTAGGATAAGAAGCACGGGAGCGGATTATTTAGCCTACTCTCTCATGGACGCGATAGTTGATAATTACTTCGTGATACTCGAGGCCGTCGGAGAGAGGATAGAGGATATAGAAGACGAACTCGTCAGCCACCCGGCGCCGCACACGTTGAGAAACATACACGAACTCAAAAGAGAGATGATATACCTCAGAAAATCCGTATGGCCTTTGAGGGAGGTCGTAAGCTGGCTTGAGCGCGGCGGCTCTCCCCTTATAAAGCAGGCGACGGCCCTTTATTTAAGGGACGTTTACGACCACACGGTGCAGGTCATTGACGCGATAGAGACCTCGCGCGAGATGCTCTCAGGAATGCTTGATATTTATATTTCGAGCCTCTCTAACCGCCTTAACGAGATAATGAAGTTCTTGACCATCATCGGCACGATATTCATCCCCCTTACCTTCGTCGTCGGAGTTTACGGAATGAACTTCGATATCATGCCCGAGCTTCGGTGGAAGTACGGATATTTTATCGTGCTTTTTGCGATGTTTTTAGTGTCGGTTTCCATGCTCTTTTATTTCAGACGGAAGAAGTGGATTTGAGGGGGAGTTGCGTTGACAATTTGGCATAATAGTAATACAATATATACATATTATACAAGATATACAAAGGAGGACGAACAATGTCTACGCAAATGGTCATAAGAGTGGAGCCGGAGCTTAAGGAAAGGCTCAATAGGCTTGCCAGAGGAGAGGGCAAGACCACAAGCGAGATGGTGAGAGAGCTTCTCGAAAGTTACATCGAGGAGCATGATATCGGTTCTTATATCGACGACCTTTGGGGCAGGGTCGGCAAGAAACTCAAGGCCAAGGGGGTAACGCCCGGCGCCGTAAGCATGGCCGTAAAGGCCGCGCGAAAAGGCAAAAGATGAGGGTTGTGATAGACACCAACGTCTTTGTTTCGTCCTTTTTCGGCGGCAATCCCAAAAAAATCATAGACCTTTGGAGGAAAGAGAAGATAACTTTGTGTCTCTCCAAAGACATACTTGAGGAATACGTCGAGGTCTTGAGAAGAATCGGCCTCGAGGACGAAGAGGAGCTTTCCGAGCTTTTGAATCTTTTTTCAAAAGGGTTCAATATAGCCTTTACGGCAAAAACTCCGGAAATCAATCTGGTCGAAGACGACCCGGACGACGACAAATTCATCGAATGCGCCGTCGCGTTAAAGGCAAAAGCGGTTATTACTGGGGATAAAGCGCTTGGAGCGGTAAAAGAGTATATGGGGATAAAGGTATTAAACCCGGCGCAGTTTTTGAGAAGTTTTACAGGGTGAGGTAAAACCGTCGTCGTCTTAAACTTCTACGGATATTTTATCGTGATTTTGGGGATGCTTTTAGCGGCGGTTTCGATGCTCTTCTATTTCAGACGGAAGAAGTGGATATGAGGGGGGCGGGCGAAGTAATTTTTTAAACGATCGCTGTCCCTATTTTATTAAATCTAACTTATGGGGCTAATTATACATGAAGAATGAATCGCAATTACCATGGGCATCAGGCCCCGGAGAGATTTTACGGCACGGATTGTCTCTCCTAAAAAAAGACAGCGACACGAATCGCCGCCTTGCTATGATCAGTATCGATAATTCCGTCGAGTTGATGATAAAGACCTATCTTGGGCTACCAAAGCGAATTACGGGCTTAACTATAGCTAGAAAACAGTATCAGGAAATTTCCGAAAGTTTTCCGGCATTGCTCGATGGGCTAGAGCAATTTGCTCCAAACAAACTTGATGGAATTGACCTTGGAACAATCGAGTGGTACCACCGTCTCCGTAACGAACTTTATCACCAAGGGAATGGGCTTACTGTTGAAAGAGATAAGGTCGAGATTTATGCAGAGTTAGCGAACAAACTTTTTAAAAACCTATTTGGCGAAGAGTTGGTAGCGCATGCTACGCTGGAAACGGAGCTACTCGGTGAATTCATAAGCGCTTGGGTTTCTCTCGAAAGTGGTTTGCGTGCATGGGCTAGCCGTCACTCCCTGACAGGGCAAGTCCACGACAGTATGTTGTATAATATGAAGTTCCTGCAAGATGCAGGAATACTTGGAAAAGCCCAAATCGCCGAGCTAAACCATATCAGGCACATCAGAAACGAAATCATTCATGGTCAGATTGATTACAAACAGGGTTTGACTAAAGATTTAATTGAGCGGGTCAAAGATTATGCGAATGTTTTCGATGAAAATCAGGCATAACAATTCGTTCTAAGCTGGTTAGTTCAATCGATATCATTGGCAATACGGGGAAAATAGGGGGAAATAGAATAGGAAATAGGGACAGCGACTGTTTTTATTCTTTCTGGATTCCCGCTCCGATGTTTCAATACGGAGCGTCCCGTATCAAGGGGCATCGGGACGCTCAGAAGACCGCGGGAATGACAAAAAGCGGAAGTTATCTTAAACCGTTCGTCCTGAGCTTGTCGAAGGACTAACGGTTTAATTCCTTACTGCAACCTCAATCCCGTCTCGACTTCTTTTCCCTCTGCCCCGTATTTTATCTTTAGATTCCCGGCTTCGTCGGCTTTGAACGTTATGAGCACGTCTTCGTCCGTTACCTTGCCGAGAGGCAGGGTTATTATTTTAAAACCCTTGAATTCGACGTCTTCCGGAAGAGGGGTTTTGACGGTCTGCTTTATGAATTCCATGCCGGCCTCGCTCACCCATCTTCTTACGAGAAACGTTTCCGGAACCTCGAAAACCTCGAGATAGAGTTCATCCTGCGGCCCGAGGCACGAGGCAGGCCGCGCCCTGAAGGTCTTTTCCAGAGGAAGGGATTCTCCTTTTTCAAGCATTATCTCGTAGAAGTCTTTTTTCTCCTTGTCCTTCACAGCATAACGGAGGGCGTAGGCTATCGCGAGATGCCTGTCGGTAACGGCCTTTGTCCCGTAAAGCGCCGTGCCCTTTGCAACCGCGGAAAGGGGGCTGTGGTCGTAAACCGCGTTAAGTTTTCTGAGTTCCGGGAAAAGGGCCGTTATCTTGTCTTTGAAAGAGGGTATCTGCGAACTTCCGCCCGTAAGGAGCACCGCCTCGACCATGTCTTTTGTTACACCCAATTTTTTTGCCTTTTTGAAAACGTAGGATATCGCCCTGTCGATTGTCTCGTAGAATTCGTGAGACGCGAGCGTCGTTTCAAAATCCTCCCTTGTTACACGCACCTCTTTTCCGTCCCATTCGAATGGAACGGAGCGGTGTTCGGAGAGGGCTATCTTTATGTCTTCGGCCTCGACCAAAACCTTCGGAGGTATCGCATCCTCCGAGAAGCCGAGCCTTTTAGCGAGATGAGAGGCGAGCCAAAAATCTATGTCCCTTCCTCCGAGCATGGTCGAGCGGTCGGGCTTGGCCACGACGTGCACCTCTTCGGTATTGAGCCTAAGCAACATCACGTCCAGCGTGCACCCGCCGAAGTCTATGACGAGAGCGATCTTGTCTCTCTTTTCGGCTATCCGGTAGCCGATGGCCGCGGCAAGAGGCTCCTCCACGAAGTCTATTTCCACTCCGCGCGCCATGCCTTTGAAGATTCCGCCTATCGTCTTCCTGTAGGCTTGGAATCCGACCGGCACGGACACGCATATCTTGTCGGCGGGCTTGGCGGTCAGGATGGAAAGCCAGCCGGAGTGCGGCACAGAGCCTTTTATGTGGCGGTAGAGGGTCCTTAAATATCTTGCCATGTAATCCGCGCCTTTGGGGTCGTTCTCGAGGAGCATCTTCTTGATGTTAAGCGAAGACAGATGCTTGGCGTCCGCGCCGATACTTCCGGTATCGGGATGTATGTAGGTCGGCACGATGTAGGTGTCGCCGTATTTTTTGGAAAGCCCGTCAAGATAAACGAACTCCGGCTCCGCGTCCTCGTGCTTTCTCATTATGACGGTATTTGTCGCGCCGAGGTCTATGGCGATTGTTTCCTTTACCTGAGCCTTAATCCCCCCTGACCCCCCTTTCGGGGCACCCACGCCAAGTGGCGTGGGTCGGGGGGTAATCTTCGCGGTTTTTGAAACGTCTTTTTTCACGATGTTGAAACGTTCTTCCTTGACGAATACAGGACGCTCTATCTCTTTACCGTGGAATTTGTCCTTCAGGGCCTCTATGCGTTCGGAAAGCTTTTTCAGCGTTTCCCTCAATTCGATTGGCCTTATCCAGACGTGGACGTAGGGCTTGAGGATTTCGAGAAGTCTCGCGTCGTTAAGGGCTTCCGAGAACTTTTCGAGTTCGGCTATGAAAAGATGCGCGTAGTTTTCTCTCGTGTAACGGCGTTTTTTGCTCTCGGTCATCTTCTTTTCTTCGGCAACGATGATGAAGTCAACTATTTCCAGCACCTCGACGTCCGCCATCCTGCTCTTTACCGAGAAAAACGGCAGGATTTCCTCTATCGTATTGACTATAAGGCCCATGAACTCGCGCGTCTTCGGAAGCTCCAGTAAAAGGTCTATGAGCGCGTAGGTCCTCGTGAACGGCTCTTTTATCGTAACCGCGGCCTTGAAGGAATCCGTTACGCAGCGCTCGTAAAACGGCACGAACTCATCGGCCTTGGGCAGGCTCCGCGCCATGAAAAGCAAGGCGTATTTTCTGTAATAGGGTTCATCGAGGATGTTCGAGGCGCGGACGGCCACGTCAATCGCCTTCTTGTAGAGTTCGAGAAATTTTCCTTTTTTTGGCAGATTCGTCGCTATGCCCAGGAAGGTGTGGTTTTGGTAAAAAGTTATGTCGCAGGTCTTCGGAAGTTCTTTCGCAATCTCGGCGAGATTGAATTTTCTGTACGAGGGGTCTTCCGAAAGGCCAAGCGCCACCTCTATGGCGCGGAGAGCGAGGTGGTCGAAGCCGCCCCTCTTCTTGAGTTTTTCCGATATGTCGGAAAGGGAAAACCTGCGGTAGAATCTGTCGTCAATCTTGTCGGCCGCCTCCACGGCGCGTTCCATGGTTTTGCCGTAAACCGCCGAGAATTCTATTGCTTCGGGTATGTCTTCGGCGATGCGAAGGAGGGCGGACTTCCGGTGTTTCGCGTCCTCCATGAGCTCTAGAGCCTTGATAGCCGCCAGAATCGCGGCCATGTGCAGATCCGCGAATTCATCGGTCTTGGGAAGGATGTGGTTGAATTCGAGTATTCCGTTTTGCCGCTCTTCGGGTGTTTCCATCCGCTCAAGAATATCGAGGGCAATCTCGAAGGCCTTTATGCTTTCCTTGGACTGAGGAAGTTCGGAGAGGAGGCTCGTTATCGCGATACTTTTGTTTTTCCGGTTCAAGCCCGATTCCGCGATGTCTTTGAGGCGTTCAATCGTCGAGTTCGACATATTTATACGGGCAACCGGCAGGGCTTGGCACTGCGCCGACAATGTTTTATTTTTCTTTTCACTATATCGTAGCGCCTCCCTTTATAGAGCCTGCCCCCGCAGAGCTTGCCCCGGCAGGCAGTAAGCAGGGGCATTAAGCGGGGGGTTGCATCCTTGTTTTCAAAATGCAGGGACGACCCACTCTATGGAGCGGGTGCCCGCCCTGCCCTACGTTCATTGTGCCGGCAACTTACTGAAGCCTGTTTCTACGACTACCCCGTCCTTTCCTATGTTTATTTCGATTTTGCCCGGCATTGAAAAGTCTTCGATGGAATACGCGTCGCTCAAAAAATGAAACGTCTGGTTCGAGGAACCCCGCGCGAGAAGGGTCTTTTCTTTTTTCGATTCCACGAACGGCCCGTCAATCAAAACGTCTGCGTATTCGAGGGCCTCAGGGGAAGGGATTTTATTTTTAAGTTCCTCTAACGTAAAGCCGGTGTAAACCACGGTCGTAAGATTCCTGCGTTCCTTGGCGATTTTTAAAATCTCGGCAAGCCCCTTGGCCTGAAGAAACGGCTCGCCGCCGCTTATCGTCAGTCCCTCGATGCCGGTGGTAAGATGCCTTTCAAAGACCTCGTCCGCTTGGTAAAGCGCGGCAGTATCGAAAGAATGCGTCGCGTGGTTAAAGCACCCGGCGCAATTCCTGCCGCAGCCCTGAAAAAACACCACGAGTCTTTTGCCCGGACCGTTTATTCTTGAGCAGGGTATTACGGCGTGTATATTGAGGGAAGTTTTCTTATTCACCTGTTTCTATCTTTATTCGCTCTGTGGTGTCGAGGCCGTCTTTTTCAACGAAGCGCTGTATCTTTCCGAGCGCTTTTTCGAGGTGCAGGGCGGTTTCCTTGCAGTCCTTGAAAACGCTTGAATCCACCTCTACCTTGCCGTCCGGTGTTATCCTTATCCTAATTTCTTTTCCCGCCATGGCCTATCCTTTCAAAAGAATGGTTATGCTGCCGGCCGATTCGGTCTCCTTCGCTATCTCGAAATCGAGCGGCAGGTTTTCTTTAATGGACATGTAGGCATACATCTGAGTGAGGCGCTGGGTGAACGCGTTCACGACCCTCGCGTCCCCTTCGACCCGGACCGTCCCCTCTTTGGTCATGGAGACGTTCATTATATCTCCGCCGCGGTCCACCTTTATCGAATCTTTTTTTTCGATCTGTTCGTAGCGCGTTATCTCCCCTCTTTTCTTGAGTTCCTCGAGGGCCAATAATATGTAGTGCCTGTTTTTGAGTTCGGTTTTTATCTCGGTATAGTAGCTCACTTCGCCTCCGCCATTAATCCCTCCTAACCTCCCTTTAGAAAAGGGAGGAATCGTCTATTCGAGAGGGTTTGTCTTGAAAAATTCCGAAAGAGATTCGCCGCTCATCAAGACCTCCCCCATGAGCGCGTTCACGAGCTTAAGGAGGACTTCTTTATTTTTGGCGAGGAATTCCTCGCTCTCCTCCCTCGCGTTCGTGAGGATTTTCTGTATGTCGTCCAAAACGTCTTTGCCGGAGGCTAGCGTATAATCCTGAAGCTGGATGAGGCTCGCGTTTTTCATTATCTCGCCGAACCCGTACTCGACGACCATCTTCTTCGCCTTTGCCGTGGCTTCGAGGAGGTCGTGCGACGCCCCGACGGTCTTGGAATCCTGTCCGTAGAGTTCGGTCTCGGCGCACATCCCTCCCAGGACGACGCCTATCTCCTTTTCAAGGTCTCTTTTGGTGAAGGTGTTTTTCATGGCCTCCTCGCGCGGGATAAAGGCGCTGAAGTCCTTGTAGTTGTCTATGCTCACGAACACAGGGATCTTGCCGAAGTGGTGCCGCATGAGGAGCGCGTGCCCCGCCTCGTGTATCGCAATGCTTCTTTTTTCTTTTTCCGTAAGGGTCTCTACGCGTTGGCGGAAAAGGGACTTCGACGCTGGCCTCGCGCGCTGGTGGCTCCAGTTGCGGAGTTCTTCTATCTCTTCTTTTTTAAGAACCGAAAGAGGCGTGATGTTTCTGATGGAGCCCAAGATGCTCTCTTTCGTCAGGTTCAGGACGGAAAGTTCGTCTATCAGGGTTTCGGTTGTTTTGGCGTCCTTGCCTTCGTGTATGGCGTTAAAGGTCGTTACGATCGCGTCCTTTATGCCCTGCTCTATTTCGGCTCCGGTAAAGCCCTGCGTATTCTGGGCGAGTTCCTTAAGGTTGAAGGCGGTCGGGTCTTGCGACCTTCTTTCGAGGTGTATGCGGAATATCTCTTCCCTTTCGTCCGCGCTCGGCAGGTCAACGAAAAACACCTCGTCGTAACGGCCCTTTCTCCAGAGTTCCGGCGGGAGGTTTTTCGGCTCGTTCGCCGTGGCTATGACAAAGACCGGTTTTTCCTTGTCCTGAAGCCACGTGATAAAAGTCCCGAAAACCCTTAATTGGGTTCCGGAATCTCCCTGAAAGCCCGTTACCCCTCCGAAGGCCTTGTCTATTTCGTCTATCCACATGATGCAGGGGCTTACGGCCTCGGCAAGCTGTATGCAGCGGCGTATGTTCTTTTCGGATTCGCCGACCGTGGAGCCGAAGAGCCTTCCGACGTCCATCCTGAGGAGCGGCAGGTTCCATATTCCGGCCAGGGCCTTGCAACAGAGGCTTTTGCCGCTTCCCGGCACCCCTATGAGGAGAAGCCCCTTGGGTATTTCAAGCCCCAAGACGCTTATCTTGTCCCTGCTCAGCCTGAAGACGTGCTCCCTGTCTATGAACCATTTTTTTATTTCGTCAAGGCCGCCTATGTTGTCTATGGTTTCCCTGTGCGGGTAGTAGTCGAGGATCTTCTGTTTTTTTATTATCTGCTGTTTTTCGTCCTGTATGTCCTTGATGCAGTCCTCGTTTAAAACGCCTTTATTGATGCTTATGGCCTTTCTTACGACCCTTCTGATGTTATCGAGAGAAAGCCCCTGAAGCGACTGGAAGAGGATGGTTCGCGTGGAAGAGTGCCACGTCTTAGGGATAAGGTGGCCGTAGGTGGAGGCGACCATCTCTTCTATCTCGTCGTAGTCCGGAAGGGCAAGCTCCAATACCACGATGTCTTCTTCGAGTTCGGGCGGAATCTCGCTTAAGGTCGGAGAGAGGATGCATACGGTCGAGACGGAGCGCTGCTGCTCGTCTATTATGGCGGGCAGGTCGCGGAATTTTCTCAGGAATTCGTGGGAGGCGAAATATCCGGCAACGTCCTTAAGAAGAAACAGGTTAGAGGCGTCTTCGCTTTTTTGGATTTTTTCTTCTATCGCGGTAAGTATCTTTTCGCGGCCTATGGGTTCTTTTTTCTTTTTGTCGCTCGAATAAAGTCCCCTTGAGACCGACCAACACCAGTAGTTAGCGCCGATGTCCTTGCAGAGGTTTTCGAGGATTTTTTCAACCCTCCGTTCCTCAAAGGACACGAGCCAGAGGATAGGGTACCTCGCCTCTATGTGTATCTTGATTTCTTTTTCAAAATCCGCGGTATTCATATTTTGTCTCATTATAGCACAACATTATTTCCGTATGCAAATCTTACGGAAAGCAGGGGTAATTTAATAGAATTAGTTTGTCATTCCCGAGGTTCGGGACACCCATGCGAAGCATGGGTCGGGGAATCCAAGCGGTTTTTTCTTTCAAAGACAAATACATGGATTCCCGCTCAACCCAGCACCACTTTATGTTACGAGCGTAAGTTATATGAAAAAAACGTTAGTGCCGTAAAGTGGTGCTGGGCAAAAGATTGCGGGAATGACAGACTGGGAAGACCGTGGGAATGACAGAATTGTCAAAATACACTGTTCAGTTTCTGAACAAAGCGCTTGACATGACCTTTTGAAAAGTGGTATGTTCATAGTATGAACAGTGATAAAGGTCATAATATCCAGCAGGCTGAAGAGTACAGGTCTCTTCTCGTGCTTGACGAGATATCCAAGAACGGGAACGTAACCCAGAGGGATTTGAGCAAAAATCTCGGCATCGCGTTAGGTCTTGTGAACTCCTACATAAAAAATCTCGTGTCAAAGGGATATATAACAGTTTTGGCAATTCCGAGCAAAAGGTATAAATACTACCTCACGCCGATTGGTTTCACTGAAAAGACACGACTCACTTATGAGCATTTAAAAAACTTTACGAACCTGTACCGGGTCGCGAGAAGGGACTTCGGGCATCTTTTCCGCGACATGGAATCTTCCGGAATAAAAAAAATCGTCTTCTGCGGGGTGGACGAAATAGCCGAGATAGCCTATCTGTCCCTTAAGGAAACGACGCTTGAACTCGCGGCAATAGCGGACGACGAAAAAGAAGGAACCAAGTTCTTCGGCCAAAACGTCATTTCGATAAAGGAACTGAAAAGGCGCTGCCCCGAGCTTATAGTCATAACGTCCCACAGGGCGGAAGAGTTGAGAAGCGCGCTTCTTTCCGTTGGCGTGTCCTTCGATGCGATACTCGACATAAGCGGCAGCGGGTGGATTAAAAAGGCAGTCGAAATAAAAGAATAAAGGACGGCAAAATGGCTCAAAAAAACAGGATATCCGAGCTTTTGAAAAAGATAGATTCCTCAAAGGCCAAGGTCGGGGTCATAGGCCTGGGCTACGTCGGGTTGCCTCTCGTGCTTCGATTTTGTGAAGAGGGGTTTAACGTTACGGGCTTTGACGTTGATATCGAGAAGGTAAAATCCCTCACAAAGGGAAGGTCTTACATAAAGCACATCCATTCTTCTTCCATTAAAGAGGCGGTTTCAAAAGGGCTTTTAAAGGCAACAGGCGACATGTCGAAATTAAAAGACATGGACGCGATAATAATCTGCGTGCCCACCCCCCTCACCTCCATGCGCGAGCCTGACATGAGTTATGTCGTTGGCACGGCGAACGAGATAGCGAAGTTCATAAGGCCGGGACAGCTCGTCTCCCTTGAATCCACCACATATCCGGGCACTACCGAAGAGTTGCTTCTTCCGAGATTCGAGAAAAACGGGCTTAAAGCCGGGAAAGACTTCTTCCTCGTGTTTTCGCCTGAAAGAGAAGATCCCGGCAGGAAAGACCACTCTACAAAGACCATACCGAAGGTTGTGGGAGGGGTTACCAAAAACTGCCTAAAGGCAGGTGTCGCGCTTTACTCGAAGGTCGTTGATACCGTTGTGCCGGTATCTTCGACAAGGGTTTCCGAAATGACGAAGCTCCTCGAAAACATCTACCGTTGCGTGAACATAGCCCTCGTGAACGAACTAAAGATGCTCGCCGACAAGATGGGCATGGACATCTGGGAGGTAATAGAGGCATCGAAGACAAAGCCATTCGGGTTTCAGGCCTTTTATCCCGGCCCCGGTCTCGGAGGGCACTGCATCCCGATTGATCCTTTTTATCTTTCGTGGAAGGCGAGGCAATTTGACTTCCAGACAAGATTCATAGAGCTTGCCGGAGAGATAAACACTTCCATGCCTTATTACGTCGTGGGAAAGGTGATTGACGCTCTTAATTCCAAAGGCGCGGCGATAAAAGGCTCGAAGATTCTGATTTTGGGCGCGGCGTACAAAAAAGACGTTGACGACATGAGGGAATCTCCGGCCGTGCACGTGATAGAGATTCTTCAGAGTAAGGGCGCGAAGGTTGATTACAACGACCCCTATGTGCCGAAATTGCCGAAGCTCCGCGGCCACACGCTGAACATGAAAAGCGTAAGGCTCGACAAAAAGACGATAAAAAAATACGGCTGTCTCGTGCTAATTACCGACCATTCTTCTTATGATTATAAATGGCTTGTCAAGGAATCAAGAATACTCGTTGATGCAAGGGGTGTCACAAAAGGCATAAACGCCAAAAACATAGTGAGGGCTTAGGCTATGGTTACTCCCTTTCGGGGCACCCACGCCAAGCGGCGTGGGTCGTGGAGGTCAGGAGGGATTATGGGTTTCTGGGAAAAAAGACGCGTTATCGTAACGGGCGGCGCCGGGTTCCTCGGCAGTTTTGTCGTTGAAAAACTGAAAGAACGGGGCTGTAAGGATATTTTTATTCCGAAAAGCGAAGATTACGACCTTATTGATAACGACGCCTGTAAAAGACTTTACAAGGACGCAAAGCCCGACGTGGTGATACACCTTGCCGCGAGGGTCGGGGGCATAGGCGCGAACCGCGAAAATCCGGGGAAGTTTTTTTACGAAAATCTCATGATGGGCGTTCAGATGATGGAGCAGGGAAGGCTCTTCGGGCTAAAAAAATTCGTCGCCCTCGGCACAATCTGCGCCTACCCGAAATTTACGCCGGTTCCCTTCAAGGAAGAAGACCTTTGGAACGGATACCCGGAGGAGACAAACGCCCCGTACGGCCTCGCGAAGAAGATGCTTCTTGTGCAGTCTCAGGCATACAGACAGCAATACGGGTTTAATTCCATATATTTACTCCCGGTAAACCTCTACGGTCCCAAGGATAACTTCGACCCGTCGTCCTCGCACGTCATACCCGCTCTCATAAAAAAATGCGTTGACGCGATGGAAAATGGCGAGCCTTCGATAACGGTCTGGGGCACGGGAAAGGCGACAAGGGAGTTTCTCTACGCCGAGGACTGCGCCGAGGGGATAGTCCTTGCCTCGGAGAGCTACGATAAAAGCGAGCCAATAAATTTAGGCGCGGGGTTCGAGATATCCATAAAAGACCTCGTAACCCTTATAGTAAGGATTACCGGTTTCAAGGGGGACGTCGTTTGGGATTCCACGAAACCCGACGGCCAGCCGAGGCGTTGCCTTGACGTTACAAGGGCTAAAGAGGAATTCGGTTTTTCAGCGAAGACGGCTTTTGAAGAGGGGCTTGAGAAGACCATCAAGTGGTATCTCGCCGAGCGCAAAGGGATAAAAGGGATAAAATGAGTGTCGCGACAAGGATAGCAAGAAATAGTTTTATGATAATATCGGCGCAGACGTTTGGTCAGGCGATGGCGTTTTTTTATTTTATGTACATTGCGCGGCACCTCGGGGCAGAGGGCTTTGGCGTCATTTCCTTTGCCATCGCCCTTGTCGCGATATTCGCCATATTCATGGACTTCGGTCTTCCGCTTCTTACCGCGAGAGAGGTCGCGAGGGATAATGGCCTCGCCTCCAAGCACCTCGCTAATCTTTCGGCCATGAGGATTTTTCTTTGTTCCGTTACCTTTGCTTTTATCGTGTTGACGATGGAGTGGTTCGGCTACAAGGCGGATACGGGGAAGGCGGTTTATCTCGTGGCGTTATCGGCCGTGATAGGTTCTTTTTGCAATATGCTTTATTCCGTGTTTCAGGCCTACGAGAGGCTCGAGTACCAGTCCGCGGGTCTCCTGCTGAACGGCGCCTTGACGCTTTCCGGGGTTTTTATCGCGACAGTATTTGATTTCGGAGTGATAGGTTTCGCGTCTTTGTTTCTTTTTGCGTCTGTCGCGAGTCTTTTGTACGGGGTTTTGGCGCTTCGGGCGGTATTCCCGGAGGTGTTTTCCGCCTGGCGCGCAAAGTTATTCAAGTTCGACGCCGCGTTCTGGAAGACGGCTTTAAAGGACGCGTATCCTTTCGGCCTTATCGCGTTTTTTTGCACGGCGACCCTTTTCGCGGACTCAATCCTGATAGAGCGCATGAAGGGGGACGCGGCGGTCGGGCTTTACAACGCGCCAGTAAGGATAGTGTCCCCGATATTCCTTGTTGCTTCGGCCGTTGTCGCCGCTGTTTACCCGGCAATGGCCAAGGGCGGTAATTTTTTTAGGCTGTTCGAAAAATCATTCGAGTATCTGACAATTATCGGAGTACCGATAGGCATAGTGATAACGCTTCTGGCGGAGAGGCTGATAGAAGCGGTATTCGGCGTTGCTTACGCCGGTTCAGCCGGGCCGCTCAAGGCCTTCGCGTGGGTTTTGGTGTTTGTATTCATGAGCATACCGTTCAGCAATCTTTTCGCTTGTTTGAACAGGCAATCGGTTTTGGCCGTCATATGCGCCGTAAGCCTTGTCTTTAACGTCCTCCTGAACATTGCCGTTATTCCGGGATACGGCATTACAGGGGCAAGCGTTGTGAGCGCGGCTACGCAGTTTATGATATTCGCGTTTTGCTACGCGTGGAGCGTCCGCGCCGGTTATTACGTCCGGGTCGGAAAGTTTATCGGGTTGCTTTTGAAGGTTTCGGCGTCGGGCGCCGTAATGGGGGTTTTTATAACCGGTTTCGGCGCGTTGCCCATGCCGGTACTCGTTCCAATAGCCGCGCTGATTTACGGCGCGGCGCTCTTCGTTGTAAAGGGAATAAGGGTCGAGGATATGGAGGTCGCGAGAAACGCATTATTCGCGAAGGGGCGCGATGTCAACGCTTGAGTTAGGCGTACTGGCCGTATCTCTGGTAATCATCGTCATGTGCACGCCTCTTGCGAATCTGCTTGCGTCGTTTCTCTCGGTGGACGGAGAGTTGAGTCCGGCGGACGTTATTGTGGTGCTTAGCGGCGGTTCGTATCCGGACGGGGTCATGAGCCGCTGGACTCTCGAGAGGACGGTCTGCGGGATAAGGCTGTATAAAAGAGGCATGGCGTCGAGGATTTTATTCGCGGGAGGGCCTCCGGCAAACGCCAGGAAGGTGCTCGGAAGATATTTTTTCGGAAGCGGAGACGGAACGGTTAAGGGTGTGATGTCGGACGCCTGTGCCATGAAAAAGCTGGCGATGGAGTTCGGAGTTCCGGAAGAGGCGATTATGGAGGACGAGCATTCTTTGCATACGTACGAAAACCTTGAGAACGCCGCGCTGCTTATGCGGGAAAAGGGCATGAAGACGGCGCTACTTGTAACGTCCCCCCTGCACATGAGGCGGAGCATGATGGTTGCGAAAAAGATAGGGCTAAGCTTTATGCCCGCCCCCACTCACGCGACCGACGCGCACAGGAAGCACCCGCTCGAGAGGCTCATACTTTTTCATTTCGCGTTGCGGGAGTATGCGACGCTCGTTCTTTATAAGGCAAAGGGGTGGGTGTAAACGCCTTAATTTATAGACGGAGGAATCAACCATGTCATACATCAATAAACTGAAGGCATTATGGGGATTGGAGGATATAAGCGGCGCGGTTCACGGGCTCGTATCCAATCCTAAGAAGTTAATGAATCTGGCCAAGTTCTTTTTCGAGAGGCCGTTTAATCCGATCGCGCCGCATTACTATCCTCTGACGCTTATGGTGGAGGTTTCCACGGCGTGTAATCTGAGATGCCCTACATGCGAGCGCGAACTCTTCAAGCATAAGGGTCTTGTGCCGAAACAGCAGGTAAGCATAGAAAACGTCGAAAGGCTGCGCCCTATCTTGCCCTATGTGTACAGCGTATATTTCGTGGGAGGGCTCGGCGAGCCGTTTTTGAATCCTGCGTTTTGGGATATGCACCGCATTATCAAGGGGTATAAGGTAAAGACGGGGTATTTTTCAAATGCGGCCATGTGGGATGACGACATAATGGAAAAAACCATACGGGAGGGCGTTAATTCCGTGCTCGTATCGATTGATTCCCATATTCCTGAAAAATACGATGAAATAAAACTCGGAGCGCATTTCAATCAGGTTATAGCCAATGTGAAGCGGCTCGGCGAGATAAGGAAAAAATTTCCTGCCGCCGATTTCAAGCTTGGACTTAACTATATTCAGCGTTCCGACACGTACGAGGACATGCCGGAATTTCTTAACTTCGCGCGTGGACTCGGTGCGGATTTCATAATCTTTACGGCGCTGATAGTGCACGAGGAGAAGTTCGCGGACAAAAGCCCGTACCTTGTTGACGTGGGAAAGAGGGCAAAGGTTTACGCCGAAGTGCGGAGGAAGGCCGCCGAGTACGGTATGACCATTCGGTTGCCGGAGCTTGTGATGAGCGATGTTTACGATAAAACCTGCAACAGCGCGTGGCGTTGTCTGTCGGTGTTCGAGAACGGAGAAGTTTGCTTGTGCCCGTACTTTAGGTCTGAAAGGGAATTTTATTTCCATGCCGATGGAAGGAGCATAAAGAGATACGCCAGGGTGATGAATGACACCTCGGTCGGCAACATATATAAGGAAAACATACTGGACATATGGAACAGCTCCAAGGCGCAGGAAATGAGGCGGAGTATACGGTCGGGCAAGGGGGTTCCCAATCCGTGCGACACTTGTTATTTCCGTTACAATCTGCATTGATATGACGACGCACAGGATAATAAAAAACCTGTTTCTAATGACGTCGGCGCAGATGATCGGCGCGATACTGCACATGGCGTCGTTTATTTATCTCGCGAGGACACTCGGGCCGGAAAACTTCGGGAAGCTTAATTTCTCGGAAGCGATACTGGTTTATTTCCTGATACTTTCAAACCTTGGGCTCGATATGCTTGGTACGAGGCATCTCGCAAGGGAAAAAGACGGCGCGGCGCGAAAATCGTTAGTAGAGCGTATCGTAACGCTTAAGGTGTTTTTGGGCTTGTTTGCCTTTATCTTTTTTCTCGCGTTTATATGGCTTGTGAATAAGCCGGAACAGATAAAAATGCTGCTTCTTTTTTACGGCTTTTCGATATTCCCGTCCGCATTTTTCATGGACTGGGCATTTCAGGGCGTTGAAAAGATGTCATACAATGCCGTTGCCGTCATATTGAGGGAGGCGGTTTTTCTTGGCGCAGTGGTTGTGATGATTGACGGTCCGCATATGCTGGCCGTGGTTCCGGTAATTTTCATATTCGCCAGGATAGCTCCGGCAATGTATTTCATGTGGGCATTCAAGAGACACTTTGGCAGGTTTAGCCTGAAGTTCGACTTTGCTTCGTGGATTGGATTGGCGAAGGAATCTTTGATACTCGGGTATTCGATATTAGTGATACCCATATTTTACAACCTCGATATCATAATGCTTGGTTTTATGAAGACCGATAAGGAGGTAGGTTATTACAACGCGGCGTATAAACCCATACTTTTTTTCGTTATACTCGTGAGCACATATTATACGGTCATATTTCCCCGGGCGGTATATTGTTACAGAGAGGCAAAAGACGAACTTGAGAGATTGCTGTCGTATTCCGTGAAGCTCATGTTTTTTTTCATCCTGCCCGTCAGTATCGGCGGAACCATGCTCGCAAAGCCTCTTATAAACATGTTTTACGGCCAGGCCTATAATGACGGGGTGACGGCGTTTCAGATACTCCTGTGGTCTCTTTTTGTAATTTCCATTGGCACGATATACGGCCGGGGGCTTGTCGCGTGCGACAGGGAAAAATTGTTTGCCGTAGGGTTGACCGTTGGAGCTGTATCCAATTTGGCGTTCAATTTGGCTCTCATACCTCCGTACGGACCGACTGGCGCGGCGGCGGCTACCGTGATGTCGGAGATTATAAATCTCTATATTTACCACTGGGGTTTACGAAAAGTCATTAAAGTCAGTTTCGGGAAAGAGATATTAAAGTCGCTTGTCGCCTCATTTGTCATGGCGGTATTCATAGGCGTAGGTCTTGTCGTCGGATGGAACGTCATATCGATAATTATCGGCGCAGGGCTCCTTTATATAGCCGTACTTTACGCTATTAAAGGCATAACAATGGACGAGATAAGAATGGTACGAGAAGGTATTTTAAGGGGGTAAGATATGTCGAAAAAAGTCGTATTGGTATCTCCGGGTTCGAGTCAGAGGAGTTGGGCGTCTCCTCATCCGCCGATAAATGTAGGGTATATAGCGGCGTATCTTGAGGCGCACGGGGTAGAGGTTCGCATAGTTGATGAACTTGCCGGGCAGGACGCGAGGGAGGCTTTTTTAAGGTTAAAGCCGGATATAGTAGGTATAACCGCCACGACGCCGCTTGTGCCCGACGCGTATCGCGTCGCCGGCATAGCCAAGGAATTGGGGATACTCACGGTAATGGGCGGGAAACACGCTATGATATTGCCGGAAGAGGCGCTCATGCACGTTGATATTGTCGTGCTCGGAGAGGGCGAGAAAGCCATGCTCGACATAGTGAACGGCGCGAGGGATAGAGTCATAAGGGTGCCGTATTTCAAGAGCCTCGACGAGGTGCCTTCGCCGGCGTGGCATCTGATGGATATGGAGTTTTATCTGACGAGCAAGGAGCGGACCCCGTCGAACCATTTGAGGCTTTTTCCGCCTAAAAGCAGGATTGCCGCGCTCATATCCACGCGCGGGTGTCCGTATTCCTGTATTTTTTGTTATAACAGCTGGAGTGACGCGCCACTGCGTTCGCACAGCCCCGAAAGGGTTTTGTCGGACGTTAAGCACCTTATGGAAAAATACGGGGCGAACGCGTTTTTCTTCATGGACGATGATTTCTTTGTGCCGAGGAAATGGTTCAAAAGAATATGCGAGCTTTTTATATCCGAAGGGATAAATAAAAAAATTATATGGGGTTGTCAAACAACCGCCGACCATGTCAGCGGCGAGTATCTTGAATTGGCGAAGAGGGCGGGTTGTTATCAGGTCGGTTTCGGATTCGAGAGCGGTTCTCAGCGGATACTCGAGATGTTGAAAAAACAAAAAACAAGCGTTGAGGATAACGCCAAGGCCGCGAGGCTTTGCCGGGAGACCGGAGTGAAGTCGTGGGCGACGTTCATGATAGGCAACCCGACTGAAACTATGGAGGACATTCAGGCGACTTTCGATTTCATAAGAAATAATCCCATAGACGGAGTAGGCATACACGTTACGACGCCGTTTCCGGGCACCGAGCTGTGGAACTGGTGCAAGGAAAGAAATCTCATACCCGAAAAGCTCGACTGGTCCATATTCGACACCGGACACATTACTATCCCGGCTTGTGACACCATACCGCCTCAGGATATAGAAAGATTGAGGGACGAGATGCAATATTATTTTCATCCCATAAGCCTCAGGCACGTCTTGAGCAGAAAAAGCGTCATACTGGAGGCTATGAAACATCCTGCCTCGGCAATGAAAAGGCTTAAGTTCCTCAATGTGTTCAAGGGTGTCTCCCGCGGCGGTGGAAGCGACAGGTACAGACTTAAAATTTAATCAAGAGGTAAAATATGAATTGGATAACCTTTAAATATCACGCGAAAAGGCTTTTAAGGATGATCGGATACCGCGGCATAGGGTATACCGCAAGGTATCTTTTTATCGTGGCATTTTATAACGTTGAATTTTTGCAAAAACTCTTCTTGACGAAACTTTATCCGTGGTTCGTCTTCTATCCTAGATACGTGGAGGTTGAAATAACCACAAGGTGCAATCTCTTATGCACTATGTGCGAGCATACGTATTGGGATGAAAAAAGCATGGATATGTCTCTTGAGCAATTCAAGCGCGTCGTAGACGAATTCCCGAAGCTTAAGTACATAGGGCTTACAGGGATAGGGTCGAGCTTCCTCAATAAGGATTTTTTAAAGATGTGCGAGTATGTAAAATCCAAGGGGTTGTACAGCGAAGTGTATGACACGTTCCTTTATACCGACGAAAAGGTCGCGAAGGAGCTTATAAGGATAGGAATGGACAGGCTTATCGCATCCGTTGACGGAGCCACCAAAGAGACCTACGAGAAGATAAGGGTCGCTTCCGATTTCGATGAGGTTATATCGAACGTCAGAAGCCTCGTGAAACTCAAGAAAGAGACCGGCGCGAAATATCCGGAGATAACCTTTCACTATATAGTCATGAAAGACAACGTCAATGAGATCGTTCCCTTCATAGATCTGGTTCATTCCATCATGGAAGGGGAGGACGCGGCTGTTTTTTATACGGCGCTCTTGCACCCGTTTAAAGAGGTCGAGCATATGGCGTCCGGCGTGCCGGATGACATTATCGAAGAGGCCGAAAAGAAGGCGCGCGCACTCGGCGTCAAGATAGCATGGAATAAAAATATTACCGAGAAAGAGCCCATTTCCAATTGCACGGAATGGACGACTCCGTTTATTCACGTGGACGGCACGGTTATTCCGTGTTGCGCGGGCAATGAGGCGAACGCGAGGCAATTTCAGCGCACTACGTCCATGGGGAATATCTTTGAAAAGACATTCAAAGAGATTTGGTACGGCGAGAGGTATAAAAAGCTTCGCGACGACTTGCACGATGGCAAGGTGCCGCCGGCGTGCGTTAATTGCACCATATATGACATAAAGGAAAAACCTTCCGACAGGTAGAGCGGATGCGTTAAGAGCGGCTTATATGAGCATGAAGGATTCCATACTCTTTATAGATCCGCCGGCCAGCGTGGTCGGTACAAATTCTGGTTTGGGCTATCTGGCGGGTTCGCTTAATGAAAAGGGCGTCCGTGTTCGCGTTTTGGATTTCAATAACAACCAAAACAACCAGAAAGAGCGCCTTTACGCGGAACTCAGAAGCGGCTTTAAACTTGTGGGTTTTTCCGTAAAGACGAACACCATATTGATGGCTATGCAAATAGCCCGGTGGTGCAAGGATTTTTCCGGTGATATAGTGTTGTTCGTTGGCGGGCCGGGTGTGACGGTGGCAGGGCCGCAATTTTTGGATGAGTATGGGATATTTGATTACGCGTTCGTGGGCGAGTCGGAAAGGTCCATATGCGACTTTATCGACTGCGTACGCGGGGAAAAGAGCCATGAGAGCGTAAAAGGGCTGTGTTATAAGCGCGGCGGAGCAGTTATTGCAAATCAGGCGGAAGTGCCGTTGGAACTTGACGCTATTCCGTTGCCTGATTATTCGGCGTTTGACACGTTCGAGCTTAAATATGGCTATCCGCTCGTCACAAGCAGGGGTTGCCCATACGATTGTAGCTATTGTAGCGTAAAGCTTGTGAGCGGAAAGCGCTTCAGGGCGCGTTCACCTGAAGGCGTTTTGAAAGAACTTAAGTTGGCCAAGGAAAAATACGGGGCCCGCGAGTTTCAGGTGCTTGACGACACGTTCACGCAAAAACTGGAGCGCACCAAGAAAATATGCGAGCTTATGATAAGCGAAAATATCGGCATGAGTTGGGTTTGCCCGAATGGTATCAGGGCCGACAGGGTAGATAGGGAGCTGTTTAGGCTCATGAAGGATGCCGGTTGTAAGGGGGTTTGGCTTGGCATAGAAAGTCTCGACAGGGATGTTTTTAACGCGATAAAAAAAGGCGAGGATATCGAGGATATCCTCAACGCCGTCAAGATGGCTCAGGACGCTGGCATAGACGTAAGCGCGTTCTTTATCATAGGGCTTCCGGGCAGCACGTACGCGAAAGACATGGAGACCTTTAAGAAGGCAAAAAAACTTCGCTTAAAGTTGACGACATGGAGCATCGCCACGCAGTATCCGCACACAGCATTATGGGATTGGGTTCAGAAAAACGGGAGGGTCTTGAGAGATTACAGGGAAGTATCGTTTTTTGTCGAGCCGAAGTGCGTTTTTGAGACGGACGATTATACCGAAAAGGAAAGGCTCAAAGTTTTTTATAAAGCGAATCTTGCCTTTTCGAGATACGATTGTCTGACTGCGCAAAAAAGTTGGACGAAAAGGATACTGGCCGTTCTAAAGATAATCATTTTATACGATGCGTGCAGACTGCCGATACATCTTGCCGTAGGCGGCTGGATGATGGCAAAAAGGGCATTTGGGCAAGTGCGATGAAGGTCTTTCACATAACCGACCGTCTGCCGGGGTATCACGGCATGTGGGGAGGGGCAGAGCAGGCGGCATACAGGGCCGTGAAACTTCTCTGCGGCGCGAAGGGCGTTGAAAACAGGGTCGTTGCCATGCCGCCCTTGAAAGAGGTGAACGAGGGATTCGGGTTTCACGCCGTGAAGAGCATGGAATACTATCTCGGCGAGAGGTTAGAGTTCCTCGCGTCAGGTTTCAAAAATCGCGGCCTTCCGTTCGACCCTGTGTCTTTTTTTTCTTCATATCGGCTTTTTAAAAGGGAGAGGCCGGACGTCGTTCACGTGCACAAGGCGAACCTTTTGTCTTTTTCCGTCATACAGAGCGCGATTCTTTTAAAAATACCGATTATACTTTCGATATACGATTACTGGTATTTCTGCCCCGCGGCGGCGCTCGTAACAGTTGAAGGGCGGCTTTGCCGAAAGTTTCACGGCTTAAGATGCATACAATGCAACGCGTTCAAGGATTTCGGAGTTGTTTCCAAGGTCATGCTCCTTTTGAGGTGGAAGTGGTTTTTCGATTATTATTACAGGCGTATCGCGGCCTTTGTCGTCTTGTCCAGGTCTTCCGCGGAGATACTTAAAGAATACGGAATAGACGGAAAAAAGATACACGTCATTCATCAGGCATTTCCTCTTACGAATTGGGACGCGGCGGCGCCTGTAGAGATGGAAGATAACCTGATATTTTTCGCGGGCTGGATGGACGAAAAAAAGGGGCTTCATGTCTTAATAGACGCTATGCCTTTGGTTTTAAAAGAGGTTCCCGAAGCGAAGCTCCGCGTGTTTGAGCTTAAGGCCGAGAAAGCGTACAGGGAGAAGATACAAAAGAAGATTGACGAATACGGCATAAATAAAAGCGTTACTGTCCATGGAAGGCTCGATGCGGGCGAATTCAGGGGGTATCTGAAAAAGGCCAACGTGGTGGTAGTTCCGGAGCAGTGGGAGAACATGAGTCCGGTTATCATCGTCGAGGCGATGGCCACGGCGAAGCCGATCGTCGCGGGAAGAATAGGCGGCATACCTGAATTCATAGAGGACGGAGTGAGCGGCCTTCTTGCGGAATACGACAACCCGAAAGACTTCGCGGAAAAGATTGTCCGCGTGCTGAAGGATAAGAAAAAGGCCGTTGAAATGGGCGCGAGGGCGAGAGAGGCCGCGCTCAAGGCCTTTAACGAAGACGCCATATCGAACGAGTTAGTTTCGTTGTATAATAAAACGGCATGAGGATGAAAATGGGCAATGCCAAGACGCCGTGGAGCGGCATAAAAAAACCGAAATGCGTTATTCTCTGCGGCGGCAAGGGAACGCGGCTACTTCCACTGTCGCTCAAAAAGCAGAAGGGAATGATAGAGGTAAAGGGAAAGCCCGTATTGCGGCACGTGGTGGATTACTGGAGGCAGTTCACGGACGACTTCATATTTGTCGTGAAGTACAAAAAGGCGGAGATACAGAGGTTCGCTAAAACCCTTCCCATAAAGGCGCGGTTCGTCGAGCCCAAAAAATTGCGGGGCATCGCGAACGGGATATACCAGGCGAAGGGATTCGTCGGCGAGAAGTTCATAGTCGTGCTCGGAGACTGCGTGTGCAACGGAAGATTCGCCTTTCCCTCCGGCATGAGCCAGGGTGTCGGCGTATGGGAGACCGGCAAAAAAGACGACATCAGGCGCAGTTATTCGCTTAATATCGAGAAGGGCAGGATATTAGGGGTCAAGGAAAAGCCCAAGAGGCTTTTGAACAATCTCTGCGGCATGGGGTTTTATTTCTTCGACAGGAAGGTTTTTGATTACATAGAAAAAACGCCCCCCTCGCCGTTAAGAGGAGAGATAGAGATAACGGACGTCATACAGAACATGATAGAGGCCGGTGAGAAGCTGAAGCCGGTGTTTTTTAAAGGGGGGTATCTTAACATAACCTTTGCCGAAGACGTGAAAAGGGCCGAGGAGATACTTTGAGAAACCAAGCCCGCGCGGAGGCGTCATGAAGATACTCGTAACAGGCGGGGCCGGTTTCATAGGAAGCCACGTCGTTGACGCCTATATAAACGAAGGGCACGAGGTTTTGGTCATGGACGACCTTTCTTCCGGCAAGACGGAGAATATAAATCCGAAGGCGCGTTTTTTCAAGGCCGACATACGTTCCGCGGAAGCACGGGAAATCATATCGCGCGAAAGGCCAGACGCGATAAACCACCACGCGGCCCAGATATCCGTTCCGGCCTCTGTCAAAGACCCGCTCCTTGACGCCGACATAAACATAAAAGGATTTTTGAACGTGCTTGAGGCGGCGAAAAACTCGGGGGTTAAAAAAGTCATCTTCATATCTTCGGGTGGCGCGGTTTACGGAGAGGCCAAAGAATGCCCCTCTACGGAATGCTGCGAGCCGTCCCCTCTTTCTCCTTACGCCGTAACGAAGTTCGCCGGGGAAAAGTATCTCGCCTTTTATTGCAATCAGTACGGGCTCGATTACACGGTTCTGCGCTATGGCAACGTCTACGGCCCGAGGCAGATACCGCACGGAGAGGCCGGGGTCGTGGCGATATTCATGGAACGCCTTGTTTCCGGAAAACCGTGCGTTGTTTACGGCTTTCCTGACGAGCCGGCCGGCATGACGAGGGACTACTGTTACGTGAAAAATGTTGCAACGGCCAATGTGCTTGCCCTTGGAAAAGGCAGTTGCGAAATTTTTAACATCGGAACAGGCGTTGAAACTCATACCATGGAATTATTCAATACGGTATATTCATCGTTAAGGCGCGAGGTCGAACTGCCGGCCGCTCTTGAAAAACCTTCAGCCGGTCCGGCAAGGCCCGGGGATTTGAGGCGAAGCTGCCTTGACGCGAAAAAGGCCGAGAAGATTCTCGGCTGGAAGGCGGAAACCGGGTTAAAAGACGGCATTGACGCCACGGTTCCGGCCTTGATGCGTTTAAAGGGATTAAAAGGAGAGCTCTGAGTTGAGAATCGGCATAAACGCGTTATATCTTCTTCCGGGCAGGGTCGGCGGCACGGAGATATATATAAGAAATCTCGTAAGGGAACTCGTTAAAAGGGATTTGGAAAACGAGTACGTCATATTCGTAAACAGAGAAAGCGCGGGCGTATTCAACGGCATCGCGCCGTCGGCGGAAATAGTAGATTGTCCGGTGCGCGCTTCATCGAGGCCGTTAAGGATACTCTACGAGCAGTTCATTCTTCCGTTTCAGGCAAAACGCCGCAGACTGGACATTCTTTTTTCCGCAGGCATGGCGGCGCCGTTTATTTGTCCCGTGCCTTCAATCGTCGTCGTATACGACCTTCAGCACGTAAATCAGCCGGAAAATTTCCCGTTCCTGTACAGGTTTTTTTTGAACGCCATTGTCTACCTCAGCGCGAAGACTTCCGACGCGGTGGTTGTCATATCGGGACGGGTAAAAGAAGACGTAGTGAAGCATTACGGAATACCCCACGAAAGGGTGCACGTTGTATATATAGGGATGGATCCGGATTTTTTTTCGAGGGTGGACTCCGAAAAAATACTCGCAATAAGGAAAAAATATTCCCTTCCCGAGAGGTTCATTTTTTATCCGGCGTCGTCTTTGCCGCATAAAAACCATAAAAGACTCCTCGACGCTTTAAAGATATTAAAAGATGCAGGCGAAGACGTTAAACTCCTTTTGACGGGCGCGAGGGACTACGGGTGCGGCGAGATCGAAAAAAAGATAAAGGAACTCGGCCTTGAAAAGGACGTTATTTTTTTAGGCTGGCTGCCCTGCGAGGATATTCCGGCAATTTACAGCGCCTCCGAGGCCCTCGTGTATCCGTCTTTGCACGAAGGGTTCGGCATGCCGATTGTGGAGGCAATGGCTGCGGGGACCCCGGTTGTTTGTTCGGGGATAGAGCCGCTCGGCGAGGTGGCTTCCGACGCCGCGCTTTTCGTTGACCCTTACGACCCGAAAAAAATCGCGGACGCGGTTATGACCGTGCTTAACCATGGCGCGGCGCGTGAAAATCTGATAAAAAAAGGACTTAAGAGGGCGAAAGAATTTACATGGAAGAAGACCGCTGAAAACACATTGAAGATTTTCGAGTCTTTTGCCATGCGCCGTCCGTGAGGCGTCATGACGGCCATAGAGGAGATAAATTGCGTGAAGAAGTTGCCAAAGATAACCGTCATAACTCCATCGTTCAATCAGGGGAACTTCATTGAAAGAACGATATTGAGCGTCATAGGGCAGGATTATCCGAATCTTGAATATATCGTGGTTGACGGAGGCTCGACCGATTCCACGCTTACCGTATTAAGGAAGTACGAGACGCGGCTCAGTTGGATTTCGGAGAAGGACAAGGGGCAGTCGGATGCCATCAATAAGGGCATAAGGACGGCCTCAGGAGACATAATAGCGTATTTGAATTCCGACGACGTTTACGAAAAAGGCGCCTTGCAAAAAGTGGCGGATTTTTTCGCGGCTAACCCTTCGGCCGTGTGGGTATGCGGAAGATGCCGCATCATAGACGTATTCGACAACGAGACGCGCGGTGTGATAACGCGGTATAAAAATTTTTTACTCAAACGGTACAGTTATAATATGCTTCTCGTAACAAATTTTATTTCGCAGCCGGCGACGTTTTTGAAAAGGGAGGCCGTTCAGGAGTTCGGGCCTTTCGACGTAACGCTCCACAGGGTGATGGATTACGCGTACTGGGTGAAGGTCGGAGCGAAATACCGTCCCGGAATAATAAACGACTATCTTGCGGGATTCAGGGTTCACGGCGCCTCGAAGACCTCAAGGGAGTTTTGGCAGTCGTTCAGGGAAGAATACGAGGTCGGGAAAAAGAATTCTCCCTCGCGTCTCATAAACGTCCTGCATTACATGAGCTATATAGGGATATGCTGCGTGTATACGGCGATGGGTTTTGTTTCGAGGATAAAAGGCATATTTGGGAAAGAGGGTGGATAACATGGCCAAAAAGAGCGGAGGGCTCTACGCCGTAATACTTGCCGGTGGAATCGGGAGCAGATTTTGGCCTCTTTCGAGGGCCACGAGTCCGAAGCAGCTCTTGAAGATCGCCGGCGACGAAAGCCTCCTTAAAGAAACCATCAAGAGACTTGCGCCGCTTATTCCGCCTTCGAGCGTTTCAATTGTCACCAATTCCTCTCAGGCCGAGATAATAAGGCTCCACCTTTCGCAGGGGAAAAAGGCGTCCCCGGTTAAAATCGTTGCCGAGCCATCAGGAAAAAACACGGCCCCGGCCATTGCCCTCGCGGCAATGAAGGTTTTTCGCAAGAATCCCGAAGCGATTATGGCAGTCCTTCCGGCAGACCACATCATAGGCGATGCTCCGGCCTTCAGGAAAACCCTCAAGGCGGCTGTGGAGGCGGCGGAACTCGGCGCGCTTGTTACCTTCGGCGTAAAGCCAAAAAGCCCTCACACGGGGTACGGCTACATAAAGGCGAAAGCCGGGGTATATAAAAAAGTCGGCGCTATCAAGGTAAGAAAGGTCGAGAGGTTTGTTGAAAAACCCAAACTCGAAAAGGCGAAGGAGTTTTTAAAAGAAGGCGGATATTTCTGGAACAGCGGCATATTCGTTTGGAAGGCTTCTGCCATACTCGAAGAGATGAAAACGCATCTTCCCTCGCTTTACAAAAGCATCATGTCGATAAGAAGCGACGAGGACGTTATTTCGGCTTACTCGAAAATCGAGGCGATATCCATAGATAACGGAGTCCTTGAAAAATCCAAAAACGTTGTCGTAATCGAAGCGGACTTTTCGTGGTCTGACATGGGAAGTTGGAGTTCCATGTCCGAGGTATTCGCGCCCGACGCCTCCGGTAACATCATGAAGGGCAGGGTCGTTGACATAGGAAGCAAGGATTCTCTTGTGATAGGAAGCGATAGGCTTGTCGCTACTATCGGGCTTAAGGATATGATTATCGTGGATACCCCTGACGCAACCCTCGTCTGCCCAAAGACTCGGGCGCAGGAGGTAAAGGACATAGTCTCTATCCTCAAGAAAAAGGGCTACGTTGAGCACGAAATCCATACGACAGTTGAGAGGCCTTGGGGCGCTTACACGGTTTTGGAAACCGGAGACCATTACAAGATAAAAAAAATTCGGGTATTCCCGGGATGCCGTTTAAGCCTTCAACTCCACAATAAGAGGAGCGAGCACTGGGTCGTCATAGCCGGGGAGGCAAAGGTGCAAAGAGGCGAAGAATCCGTAACTGTTCGCGTGAACGAAAGCACCTACATTCCGAGGGGCGTGAAGCACAGGCTTGAAAATACCTCACCCGATGCGATGCTCGAAATAATAGAGGTTTCAAACGGAGATTATATCGGAGAGGACGACATAGTGAGGTTTGACGACGATTATGAAAGGCAGGGGCAGGGCTCGTGAAGCCCTGCCCCCAAAATGTTTTAACACCGCTTGCGGCAGGCAAGTAGCGCCTCCCTTTAGAGCCTGCCCCCGCAATCTTAAGCGAGGGGTTGCGTCTTTATGCAGGGCTGCCCCCACCCTGCCCTCCCCAGACCCTTCCCTTCGGGTGGGTTCCCCGGGGGAGGAGATAAGGTATGGCTCATTAAAGCCCTGCCCTACATGCATTGTGCCGGTAGAAACAGGCCGCGAACAAAATCCGCACATCGGCAATTTTTGAAAAGGCTGAATATGACAGGCATAGACATAGTGTCAATCGAGAGGGTTAGGAAGGCCTGCCTTCGGCCAGCTATCCTCGAAAGATTATTCACCAAGAACGAACTGGCCTACGCCTTTTCCGGAAGAGACCCTTTTAAACGTCTTGCCGGGCGTTTTGCCGCGAAGGAGGCGTTTTTAAAGGCGCTTGGAACGGGGCTTTCTTCAGGCATAAGATGGAAGGACGTGGAGGTCGTAAAAGACCCGTCCGGAAGGCCTGTTGTGAAAGCCGTCTTCGTTGCCGAAAAAATCCTCGGTAAAAGAATTCCTCACGCGAGCATAGCCTATGTCAAACAGTACGCAATCGCCACGGTAAAGATAGAATAGATTTACAAAAGGCGCGTTATCTCTTTAAGCGAGTTGATTGCGACGGTTATCGCGTTTTTTTCTCCGAGCTTGAGATTAGCCGGGCTTACCTTTCCGACCCCTCCCCTGTTGACGACCCCCGTAACGCAAGCGCCTTTAAGCCCCATGGAAGACGTCATGGTGAGAAGCGTGGCGCTCTCCATCTCGTAGTTGAGGGCGTGGAGGTTTCGCCATTCCTTTGTCGCCCCTTGAAGGGTTTTTATGATGTATTTTCTGTAAGAGTCCCCTCTTTCCTCTCCCGGATAAAAGGTGTCGGACGATACGGTAACGCCTGTGTGGTAAGGGACGCGGGATTTTTTCGCTCCTTCGACGAGCATCGCTACGAGCGAGAAGTCCGCGACAGCCGGATATTCAATCGGCGCGTAGTGGCAAGACGCTCCGTCGAGCCTGACAGAGCCGGTTGTTATGATTACGTCTCCCATGTTTATCGTATTTTGAATCGAGCCGGTCGTGCCGACGCGTATGAAGGATTTTATTCCGAGCCGGGCGAGTTCGTCAATCGCTATCGCTGTCGAGGGGCCTCCTATGCCGGTCGAGGTTACTATGACGGGAGTTTTGCCGACGGATGACAGGTGCGTTACGAATTCTCTTTTCGAGGCGAGCTTTTTTATACTGCCTCCGTAAGCCTTTGCTATGGCCTCGGCTATGGCGCCGCTTCTTGCCGGGTCGCCGGGCAAGAGCGCGACCGTAGCCCCTTGAAGCATTTTTTTATCGAGGTCGAGATGATATACTTTTTCCATTGGGTTTTAATTGCCGCCTTTTTTGAGCAGGGCTTATCCCTGCGTCTCGCGTCTCATCGCCTCTATGGTCTTTTTGTAATCGCTGCTTCCGAATACCGCGCTTCCGGCGACGAACATGTCCGCCCCGGCCATTGACGCCTCTTTTATGTTCGAGACCTTTATGCCTCCGTCAACCTCCAAGATTGCCTTAAGGCCGCGCTCATCAAGTATCTTTCTCAATTTTTTTATCTTTCCGATGCTGCTTGGTATAAACTGCTGGCCGCCGAAGCCGGGATTTACGCTCATAATAAGAACGAGGTCAACGCAGTCCAGTACCTCTTCTATTGCCTCGACAGGCGTTCCGGGATTTATGGAGACCCCCGCCTTTGCGCCGTCTTCTTTTATGGCCTGAATGAGCCTGTGGAGGTGAACGGTCGCTTCGGCGTGAATCGTTATTATGTCCGCTCCCGCGCTCCTGAAGGATTTTACGTAGTCCTCCGGCCTCTCTATCATGAGATGAACGTCAAGGGGGATTTTCGTCGAGCGTTTTATCGCCTCCACTATAAAAGGCCCTATTGTTATGTTAGGCACGAAGTGTCCGTCCATGACGTCAACGTGTATGTAGTCCGCTCCGGCGGCCTCTACTGAGGCGAGTTCTTCCTTGAGCCGTGAAAAATCAGCCGATAGTATGGATGGGGCGATTAGTTTTTTCACCAAGGTCTCCTTTATGATTGCATGATTGTTTTTAACACGATTTCGCTTAGCAGTAAAGGGTGTTCCTGCAGGAAAGCACCTGCTTTTCTCGCGTGCCGCTTCTGTAAATCGTAACGCCTTTGCATCCTAATTCATAGGCGAGGAGATAGGCCTTTCTGACGTCGTCTTCGGTCGCATCAAAAGGCAGGTTTATCGTTTTCGACACGGCGTTGTCAGTGTGTTTTTGAAACGCGGCCTGCACTTTTATGTGGTCTTCCGGGGATATATCGAAAGACGTGGAGAAGATTTTTTTGAATTTTTCCGGCACGTCATTTCTTTTTTTTATGTCCCCTCCCCTTTCTATGTATTTCATGAGGTCTTTACTGAAAAATCCCTCCTCTTTCGAGACCTCCTCAAAAATAGGGTTTAGTTCCGGCAGTTCCGTGCCCTCTAAAACCTGACGCGTGAAGCTTAACGAGTAAAAAGGCTCTATGCCGGAAGAACATCCCGCTATGAGGCTTAAGGTGCCGGTTGGGGCTATGGTCGTTACGGTGGAGTTTCTTATGGGTTTCTTGAGCACGCTTTTTTTGATATTGGGAAAAGCCCCTCTTTCTTTCGCGAGTTCGATCGAGGCCTCATGGCCGGTTTTATTTATAAAACTCATGATGTCTTCCGTGATCTTTAGGCTTTCCTTGCTTCCGTAAACCATCCGAAGGCGCGCCAGCATGTCGGCAAAACCCATTACTCCGAGTCCGATTTTTCTATTCCCCTTTGCCATGCGCTCTATTTCAGGGACAGGGTATTTATTCACGTCTATTACGTTATCGAGAAACCTGACGCCTGTTTTTACGGTCTTTTCTAATTTGTCGTAATTAATTTTCCAACCCGTGCCGGTTTTTTTGAGCATCCTGCCCAAGTTTATGGAGCCCAAGTTGCACGGCTCGTAAGGAAGGAGCGGTTGCTCGCCGCAGGGGTTCGTGGCCTCTATGGCTCCGAGTTTGGGAGTAGGATTTTTTTCGTTGACCCTGTCCATGAATATTACCCCCGGTTCTCCGCTTTGCCACGCGCATCTTATGATGAGGCCGAAGATTTTTTTCGCGCTCTCGCGTCTTACTATCGTTCCGTCCCTCGGGTTCACGAGCGGGAAATGCGAGTTTTTTGCAAGGGCCTTCATGAACTCATTTGTTATTGCCACCGAGAGGTTGAAGTTCAGAAATTCTTCCGGGTTTTTCTTGGCCTCTATGAACTCTATTATGTCAGGGTGGTCTATGCGTAAGACCCCCATGTTCGCGCCGCGCCTCGCGCCGCCTTGTTTAATGGCTTCGGTCGCCGCGTTAAAAACCCTCATAAAGGAGACAGGGCCGCTCGCGAGGCCACCCGTCGAGCCGACGATGTCGTTCGAGGGCCGGAGCCTCGAGAACGAAAAGCCGGTGCCGCCGCCTGATTGGTGTATTATGGCCGTGTTTTTAACGGCCTCGAATATGGATTCTATTGAGTCTTCGACAGGCAGGACAAAGCACGCGGCGAGCTGGCCGAGTCTAAGCCCGGCGTTCATGAGGGTCGGAGAGTTGGGGAGGAATTCGAGCCTTGTCATGAGGTCCAAGAATTCCCCTTCGGTTTTTTTTGCGTTAACGCCTTTTTTGTAAAGTTTTTCGGCTGAGGCGACGCTTTTCGCCACCCTCGCAAACATCTCTTCCGGGGTTTCTGAAACCCTGCCGAACCGGTTCTTTCTGAGGTATCTTTTTTGAAGGACAATGACGGCGTTCGGAGTCAAGGAGGGTTTCACTTTATCTCCACTACCGCTTCACCCGGCGACACCCTTTTCGGAGGCACAGGGGTTTCGTCCGCATAACCGATAGGAGTTATTACGACAGGCATCAGGTTATCCGGCAGTTTCAAGGCAGCCGAGACCTCGTCTTCGTCGAAGGCCCCCACCCATACGCTTCCGAGCCCGATGGAGTGGGCGAGGAGCATCATGTTCTGGATGCTGCAGGAGACGTCCTGAATGGCGTAGAGATGAGCCCCGCGCTCCATGTAGTGGCGTCTTATGGTCATGTCCGCGCACCCGACTACGACGAGAGGGGCTTCTCTGATGAAATCCTGGTCAAGCGCGGCCAAAACGAGCTTTTCCTTTATTTTGTTGTTATAAATGAAATAAAACCGCCTTTTTTGCAGGTTCCCCGCGCTCGGCGCCCAGATAAGGGCTTCTTTGAGAAGTTCTATCTTGGAGGATTCCACCGGAGAATTCTTAAATCTCCTTATGGACCTTCTTTCTTTTATGGCCTGAAGGACTTCCATGACTCACCTTATGGTTAATATTAGCAGGGTCTTTCCTTTGGCGCAAGCAGGCAAGGGCTGAGCCCTTGACCCGCAATGCTTGAATTCGCGTTGTGGTATGCGTACCATCGTGGCCTATTGATTCATCGTGCCGTGCGGATGCAAAAAAAAGGGCGGGCCTTTGGCCCGCCCTTTTTAAGCCGTGAAGTTTTCCGCTTTACAGCGCTTTTTCAATGAGTTCTTTTATCTGATTTTTCGGAACCGCGCCTACGACCTGATCGACCACCTGCCCGTTTTTGAAGAGTATGAGGGTCGGTATGCCGCGCACTCCGTATTTGCCGGGCGTGGATGGGTTATCGTCCACGTTCATCTTGGTTACTTTTATCTTTCCGGCGTATTCCTCGGAAATCTCTTCAACGAGCGGCGCGATGGCCTTGCAAGGCGCGCACCACGCGGCCCAGAAGTCAACGAGCGCGGGCACGGAGGACTTCAATATTATCGCGTCGAAACTCGAATCCGTCACTTCAAGCATTTTCCCCGCCATGAGACGACTCCTTTAGGTTAGTTATCATGTAGTATAGACAAGAGCCTATACCTTGTCAATATTTTCCGCAAGGGCTGAGCCCTTGACCCATAATGTTTCAACTTGCACTTGGGTATGCACGCCATAGTGGCCTATTTATTCATTGTGCCGTCCGCAAGGACAGGGGCGACCCTGCACCCATAATATTTCAACTTGCCCCCATGCCATGCGCACCATTGGAGCTTAGCAATTCACTTCGCCGTCCGCAAGAGTTGTATTTTATCTTGACACAAGGCCGTCAATGCGTGCAATATATTATTATATGAAAGAGCATGAACTTTTGGAGCTTCTTGAGCGCTCGGTCGAGAAACTCTCCATAAAACTCAACTATGACGACCTGAGAAAGGGAGAGATAAACACCCACGGAGGCGCATACGTCTTGCGCGGGGAGAGGTTTATAACGGCGCACAAGCACCTTTCGCCGAGCGAAAAGATAGATCTTCTCCTTGAAGCGCTTTCCGAGGTCGAAACCGAAGGCGTGCATCTGCCGCCGGAGGTGCGCCAAAAGCTCGATGAGGTAAAAAACGCCCGTTTAAGGCGCGCCGCGAGGCATCTTCATCATGACGGCACGATGAATCGATAAGCCTTCGCAATGCTCCGATGTCTCAATACGGAGCACCCCGTATCCAAAGGCATCGGGGTGCGCATGGCGCCGGGCAAGTTGAGGCATTTCGCGGGTCGGGCGTCACGCCCGCCAAAATTGACACGACCCTCCCGTAATGTTATAATAATCTGATATAAAAAGCGGGTGTCTGCCATAAGTCCGCAAAATTCTCCGTTAATAATGAGGTCTATGCGTAAAATATTTAAGAAGATATGGCCGCTTGCCGTTGCGCTGTCTTTGATTTCAACGGGACAGGCCGTTTCAGGGGAGGGGTTTTCCGGGAAGAACCAGCCCAAACCCAAGTTCGACAGGCAACCACCGGCTAAGCAAAACCTGACCGACCTTTACTATTACTACCTTATGGCCCAGATGTTAAGGGACGCCGATAACATAAACGGCGCGATAGAATTCTACAAGAAGGCCGTTGAGATAGATCCCGCCTCCCCCGTGCTTTTTTCGGAACTCGCCCATCTCTATCTCATAAAGGGCGACATGGAAATGGGCGTATCGCTCCTTGAAAAGGCAAAGGACGTGGACCCGGAGTACCTTCAGGCGAGGCTTTTACTGGGCGAGATATACACTACGCTTAAGAAGTACGACGAGGCCATAGACGAGTACAAGAAGGCCTCCGAATTGTCGCCCGGCAATCACAAGATGGATATGTTGCTTGTTGCCCTCTATCTCGGCAAGGAGGATTATGACGCGGCCGCCGCTCTCATGGAAAATCTCGTCAAGATGAACCCGGAGTCGATAATAGGGTATTATTATCTCGGCAAGATCGAGGCGGGAAGGAAGCGTTTCGAGAAGGCCATAGGGCATTATAATAAGGCAATCGGGATAAATCCTTCGTTTCAGTCCGCATACGTGGAAATAGCTAAAATCCATGAACTGGGCAATAAAATCACGGAAGCGATAGAGGTATACAAAAAGGCGCTCACGATAGAGCCTGACCCGGAGATAACCAGAAGGCTGGCCAATCTCCTTATCCAGCAAGGCCGGTACGACGAGGCGGTTTCGCAGTTAGAGGAACTAAAGAAGGTCGAGGCCTTGAGGAACGACGCCGCGACGAGGATAGGACTCATATATTTCGAGCAAAAGAGATACGACGAGGCAATAAAGGCGTTCGCCGGAATCCTCAAGGAAGAACCCGCGTTGGACAAGGTGAGGTATTATCTCGGCGCGGTTTACGAGGAAAAAGGCGATTTTGAGAGCGCGGCCAAGGAATTTAAGCGTATAGACAAAAAGGGCGGGGACGCCTTCGTGGATTCGAAGATACATCTCGCATTCATATACGAGAGGCAGGGCCGTATTGACGACGCGGCTCTGGAGGTAAAAGAAGCAATAAAGGTTAAGGGCGCGGACACCGAACTCTTGCGCCTTCTTGCTTCGCTCTATAGATCAGGCAAGAGGCCGGGCGACGCCATAGAGGTGTTGCAGGACGCGCTCAAGCTCGAGCCGGGGAATACGGAACTGCATTTTTCGATAGGCGTGGCGTACGACGAGGCCGGCAGGTGGGAAGACGGGCTGAAGCACATGAGGAAGGTTCTGGAGATAAACCGAGACAGCGCGAACGCGCTTAACTACATAGGTTACACCTTCGCCGAGAAGGGCATAAATCTCGATGAGGCCGAAGACTACATAAGGAAAGCCTTGATACTGGAACCCGAAAGCGGCCACATAATAGACAGTCTCGGGTGGGTGTATTTTAAAAAGGGTGATTTTAAAAACGCCATAACGGAGTTAGAGAAGGCTACGAAGTATCTCCCGAACGACTCGACCGTCGCCGAACACCTTGGCGACGCCTATCTGAGCGGAAGTTTCAAGGATAAAGCCGTCTCCGCCTACGAGAAGGCCGCTACGATTTCGCCTTCGAACGAACCTCTGAAAGAAAAACTTGATAAACTCAGGCAGGAACTCAAAAAGTAGCAGGGTCGCGGCGTATCTCGCGGTCTTTTTGATTCTTCTTTCAGGATGCGCCCTGCTCCGCACCGAAGAACGAACCCCCTCAGCCGGAAAATTAGAAAGAGAAAATCTTATAGCCCTCAAGGCCTACGCCGTTATTGAGGCGTTATTGCCGGAGTCCGGCGACAAGATAGCCGCGAGGGCAATCGTTTATCTTAAACTTCCGGACATGGCGCGGATAGAGGTGATGGGGCCGTTTAACGGGCTTGCCGTTGTTATCGTGTCAAGCGGCAAAGATTGTTCGTATGCCGTAAACGGAGAGGCTAAGCCGTGCGGAGGGAATACGTTCTTTGACGCGGTTCCGGGTTCCTCGGTAAAGTTTTTAATGGGTTCGATTGACAAGGCCGATTTTAAAGGCAACGGCCGGATAACGGCCGAGAACGGCATGACTATTTTAAATTACGAAGGCTACTCTCTTATCGTGGAGCTTTCCGATTACAGGGACGTCCGAGGGATAAGCCTGCCCTTTTCCCTAAAAACCTTTGCCAAGGACAAAACATTCCACATAAAATATTCTTCCGTCGAATTAAACCCTTCGGAGCTTTCGGGCGATACGGCGGGATTTTTCACTCTTGCGCCGCGTTAAGCGGTAGTGGCGCGATGCATCGTGCCACTACCGCGGCGTTTTGAACCCGGGCCAAACGGCCTTCAATTCCTTGTACACGAAGGCCTTGAACTTATCGAGAAGTTCCGTGCTTTCCGCCTCAAAGCGCATTACGAGCACGGGCTGGGTGTTGCTTGCCCTGACGAGACCCCACCCACCCTCGAATATCACCCTTAAGCCGTCTATGTCCACCACGCCGCGTATCGTTGCGTCCCCGGCTTTTTTTATCGCTTGCTTAAGCCGCTCCGCGACTCCGAACTTTTCGTCGTCCGGACACTCTACCCTTATCTCGGGCGTTACGAAGGTTTTCGGCAGGTCTGAAAGAAGTTCCGAGAAGGCGAAGTCCGGCTTTTTTTTTCTTTTTTCAACGAGTATCTCCGCGAGGCGGCAGGACGAGTATACGGCGTCGTCGAATCCGAAATAACGGTCAGCGAAGAATATGTGGCCGCTCATCTCTCCGGCCATCGCGGCCTTGAGTTCCTTCATGCGGGATTTTATGAGAGAATGCCCCGTCTTCCACATGACCGGGTTTCCTCCGAGCCGCTTTATCTCGTCGTACATGATTTGCGAGCATTTGACCTCTCCGACTATCGTAGAGCCGGGGAGTTTTTCGAGTATGCTT
>JBAQMW010000340.1:0-10058 GCA_049303155.1 Thermodesulfobacteriota bacterium
CGCTGCAAGGACGAAATCCCCCTCGTGAAGGGGGTAAGAGAAAAACACAAGGAACTCGTCATAGTCGGCATCGGCATATATGATTCCGAAGCCGCTATAAGGAAGCATGTCCTCGCTAACGCCATACCGTGGGGAGTGGGCTACGACGAGGGCGATAAAATTTCGGGCCTCTACGGCATAACTTACGGCGCAGGCATGGTGTTTATAAACAAAGACGGCGTGGTTGCCGAGCGTTTTCTCACCGGGGTTTCGGAAAAAAAATTCAACGAGACGCTGGATAAAATACTTTGACCCTGTCGCTTATTGAGAGGTTCTCCCTTTGTTTTTCCCCTCTCCCCTCCGTGGGAGAGGGTAGGGTGAGGGGGCGTAGCGCAGGGCTTTAGCCCTGCCTACAACTTTTATATCAGCCCTAAAGGGCTGAGATACAAAGACAAACCGTAGCCTTGCCATACAACTAATATACAAGGGTGAGGGGGTCGGGGTTCGTGGAATTAAAAACGCCGGGCATTAGGAAAACATCCGTAATAATCGCGGCTATTATCTTTATTTTGTCCGCCTCCGCCTTCTGCCGAAACGCCGCGTGGTTGAACGAAACGTCTCTCTGGAGCGGCGTTTCGTCATTGTCCCCGAATAGGCCGAGGCCTCATTATATCCTCGGAAACGCCTATGACGACGCCTCGGTTACCCCCCGACCCACGCCGCTTCCGGGTACCCACTCGGAGAGTGGGTCGGGTGCCCCGAAAGGAGGGTTAGGGGGGATTTCGGCTATTGATGAGGCGATAAAAGAATATAAAGAAGCAATAAGGCTCAGGCCTTCTTATAAAGAGGCCGTCTATAACCTCGGAACCGTTTACGACAGGCAAGGAGATATTGACTCCGCGATAAAGGAATACAAAAAAGCGGCCGAAATAGACCCTTCCTTTTACCTCGCCCTGAATAACCTCGGATACGCGTATTCCAAGAAAGGCCTCTTTAAGGAGGCGATAGCCGAGTACAAAAAGGCCTTGAGATTCTTCCCCCAAGACCCGGACGTCCGCTATAACCTCGCCATGGCCTACGCTGCGACGGGGCTTAAGGAAAAGGCGAGAGAGGAGTTTCTCCTCGTGCTTTCGGTTAAGCCCGATGACCCTGACACGATGAGAGAACTCGCAAGAATAGCCGGCGAAAACACCGGTAAGTAAGAATATTAACGGCGCACGAGTTTGCCCCCCCCATTTTCTTCTTTACCTCTTTTATTCTTCAAATGATTCCTGTATAATAACTAATTATTTTTATCGAACAAGTGCGCCCTTATGACCGACAAAAAAGAAAAACATAGCATACAGGCTCTTGACGCCTCGGAAACAGTTCAAAAAGACAGCCTTTATATAGAAGGCCTGAGGCAGAATAATCTCAAAAACATCTCCCTTAAAATCCCGCACGATAAGATAACCGCCATAGTGGGCTTGAGCGGAAGCGGCAAGTCCTCTTTGGCCTTCGACACCCTCTTTGCCGAGGGCAGGTGGAGATTCATGGAATCGCTTTCCACCTACACGCGGCTTTTCCTCGAACGCATGGACAGGCCCGATCTCGATAAAATAAAAAACATCCGTCCCGCCATAGCCATAGAGCAGAAAAATCCAGTGAGGACGAGCCGCTCGACCGTCGGCACGGTAACGGAGGCGAACGATTATTTGAGGCTCCTCTTCGCGAGGATAGGAAAAACCCTCTGCCCGTCCTGTAAAAAGGAGATTACGCAATCGAGCCCGACTGAGGCCGCCTCTAAACTCGCGGAAGGACACGCCGGTGAAAAGGCCCTCATAGGTTTTACCGTCCCTGTCGAGAGAGAAAACATCCGCCTTGCGCTCGATGGACTCGTTAAAAAAGGATTCATAAGGATTAAGGCCGGAGGCAGGGTCTTTGACATAAGCGCCGAAGACCCGTCGCAATTTATAAAGGGCTCAATAGACGTCGTTACGGACAGGGTCGTGATAAAAAAAGACTCGCTCTCCCGTCTCGCGGCTTCTCTCGAAACGTCGTTCAGGGAAGGAGGGGACAGCGCGTGGGTGGAATTCGAGACAGGCGCAATTGAGCGTTTTTCGAGGCTTTTAAGGTGCGAAGACTGCGGCATAACAGCCGAAAAACCGACTCCCTTGCTTTTCTCGTTCAACCATCCGGTCGGGGCGTGCGCCGAATGCAAGGGGTTCGGCAACATCCTTAAATACGACGAGGACAAGGTCGTGCCCGATAAATCCCTTACAATAAACCAAGGCGCAATCGAGCCGTGGACAAAGCCCGCCTATAAGTGGTGGTTCAATGAACTAAAAAAGCACTCGAAAAAATACGGCTTTGATTTGGACAGGAAATATTCTCAACTCGCGAAAGAGGAGAAAAAAATCCTCTTTGACGGCACGGAAGACTTTGACGGCATAGACGGATTCTTCGAATACCTCGAAACGAAAAAATACAAACTCCACGTAAGGGTATTTGTCTCAAGATACAAGGCTCAGTTTCTTTGCCCGTCCTGCAACGGAAAGAGGCTCAAGGAAAAATCCCTGCTTACGGTCGTCGGCAAGAAGAACATAGCGGAAGTGAGCCGCATGACCATAAGCGAGGCCTTGCGATTCGTCACATCCCTCGAACTCGGCCGCTTTGAGCGCGAGGTGGCAAAAGAGGCATTAAAGCAGCTCGCCCTTAAGCTCGAATTCATGGAAACCACGGGCCTCGGCTACATAACCCTCGACCGCCTTACGAGGACCCTTTCCGGAGGCGAGGCGCAGAGGGTTCAACTCTCGAACCAGTTAGGCTCCGCGCTTTCCGGGGTCCTCTACATCTTGGACGAGCCTTCGATAGGGCTTCATCCGAGGGACGTCTCCACCCTCATAGGCCAGATAAAAAAACTCACCGCGAGGAAAAATACCGTCTGCGTCGTGGAGCACGACCCCTCGGTCATAAAGGCCTCGGACTACATAGTGGAATTAGGCCCCGGCTCCGGAGAGGCGGGCGGAAGGGTCGTTCACGCCGGGAATACGGACGAGTTCCTTTCCTCGGCCAACACCCTTACCGCGCAATACCTAAGAGGCATAAAAAAAATAAACGTGCCAACGTGGAGGAGAAAGGGAAACAATAAGCGCATAACCATTAAAGGCGCGAGCGGCAATAACCTTAAAAATATCGACGTCTCAATACCCCTTCACACATTCACTTGTGTTACGGGGGTTTCAGGAAGCGGCAAAAGCACCCTTATCACGGATACGCTCTACGCGGCGTTGGCCGCCCGCTTCGAGCCGGGTTCAGGGAAACCGCTTCCATACGCATCGCTCGAAGGCGCGAACCACATAGGAGGGGTAAGGCTCATAAATCAAGAGCCCATAGGCAAAACCCCCAGAAGCAATCCCGTAACCTACATAGGGGTCTTCGACGAGATAAGGCATCTCTTCTCCAACCTCCGCTCCGCCAAAAAAGAGGGGTTGACTCCCGGGAATTTTTCCTTCAACGTGCCGGGCGGCAGGTGCGAGCCGTGCAAGGGCGAAGGGGTCGTAAAGCTCGAGATGTATTTCATGCCTGACATGTACATAACCTGCGCCTCGTGCAACGGAAAAAGATACTCTTCCGCGGCGCTTGACGTGAAGTGCGGAGGCAAGAATATATATGACGCGCTCAACATGACGTTCGACGAGGCCTATGTCTTTTTTTCGAACTCGCGCGAGATAACCAAAAAGGTCTTGGTCTTAAAGGACGTGGGGCTCGGTTATTTGAGGCTCGGACAATCCGGCCTTACACTTTCCGGAGGCGAAGCTCAGAGGCTCAAGATAGCGAGGGAACTCTCGGCCTCTAGCAAAGACCAAGACTTTCTCTACATACTGGATGAGCCGACGACCGGGCTCCATAGCGAAGACATAAAAAAACTCCTTTATGTCCTTGGCAGGCTCGTTGATTCGGGGAATACGGTCGTAGTGGTCGAGCATAACCTGGATTGCGTAAAGACGGCCGATTACGTGATAGACCTTGGCCCCGAGGGCGGCGAAGGAGGGGGCATGGTCATAGCCGAAGGCCCGCCGGAAAAAATCGCAAGATGCAAGGAAAGCCATACGGGAAGGTATCTTAAAGAGGCGTTGAAGGATGGGTGAGCGGTCTGCCCCATTTGTCATTCCCGCGGGCTTTTGAGCGGGAATCCAGTTCTTTGCCTTAAATGTAGGGCAGGGCTTTAGCCCTGCGTAAAGGTTGTAATGACGCAGACCCCCGCTTAAGATTGCGAGGGCAAGGGTTTGAGTGGGAATATAAAAAAAGGACCGGATTCCGTGTCAAGCTCGCAATGACAGACTAAAAAACAACCTGACTCCGCTTGTAATTCTAATATTTTGGTGCTAATATCGATTTTGACTGAAATCTTTCGGAGGTTTATTTATGCCGGGAAAAGTCCTCATATTCGGCAAGGACACCTGTCCTTATACGACCGCGGCGCGCGATGATTATTCCAAAAGAGGTTTCGACGTCGAGTACATAAACGTAAAAGAAAACCCCGGTGCGCTTAAGAAGATGTCCCTCTACAGCGGCGAGGCCGACCGCGTTCCGGTGATAGTCGAGCAAACCGCGGACGGGGTAAAGGTTCTTTCCGGCTTCGGCGGCACGTGAGGAATATAAACCGGCGGGGAGGTTCCCTGTCAGAGGATATTTAAAGCGCAAGACCATGTCCGTGGCGAGCTGCCTGGGTAACCACGCGAAGCATGGATCTGGCTATTTTAAAACAAAAAATACATAAGGAGGATTTTTAAAAGATATGGTTGAACGCACTCTTTCGATAGTAAAGCCGGACGGGGTCAAGAAAAATCTCATCGGAGAGGTTATAGGCAGGTTCGAGAAGGCGGGGCTTAAGGTTATCGCGTTGAAGATGATTTCTCTTTCCAAGGCCGAGGCCGAGGGTTTTTACGGCGTGCACAGGGCAAGGCCGTTTTTCAAAAGCCTGACCGAGTTCATGATGTCCGGCCCCGTCGCGGTCATGGCGCTTGAAGGGGACGGCGCGGTTAAAAAGGTAAGGGACATAATGGGCGCCACGAACCCCAAGGACGCCGCCGCGGGTACCATAAGAAAAGACTTTGCCGATTCCATAGAAGCCAATATCGTTCACGGCTCGGACGCCTCTGATACGGCGAAGGTCGAGATAGGGTATTTCTTCAACGCCCTTGAAATCACGGAGAGAAGTTAACCTGATGGAGAAGATAGACCGCATAAAGGCCCATTACGGCTTTACCATGGAGGACACGAATAACCTCCTCCGGCTCCGGCCTGCCATGGACGCCAACAGGGATAAGTTCGTCGAGGCGTTTTACGGGTATCTTAAAAACCTCGAGGAGGCGCAGAGGTATCTCAAGGACGAGGAGACCATAAAGAAGCACAGGGACGCCGTGGGGCAGTGGATGCTTAACCTCTTTTCCGGAGAGTACGGGCGCGAGTATTTCAAGGAACTCGAACGCGTGGGTATGGCGCACGTCAAGATAAATCTTCCGGCCCATTACGTGAACTCGGCCATGCACTTCGTGAAAAGATACCTCATGGACATCGTAAGGCGCGAGATAACCGAGGCGCGCGAGCAGGCCTACTCCTGCGGCTCGCTCGAAAAGATACTCGACATCAACCTCGACGTCTTCACCAGTTCTTATATAGAGGAGGAAAAAAGGACCATATTCATCTCTCACAAGGTGGAGTCCTATCTCATACAGTTCGCGAGGAGGTTTTCTTACGGCTTAAACCTCATACTTGTTTTGGGACTCGTCGGGATGGGCATCATGGTTATGTGGCTTTTCGTTTATGACTTGACTCACATATATCAGGGCGACATAGAAAAGGGGCTTCTCTCCACCCTCGGCTCTCTCCTTATGTTATGGGTCGTGATAGAACTCATGGACACGGAAGTTCAGCATCTTAAAGGCAAGAAGTTCGCCATAAAGGTATTCATAAGCGTCGCGCTCGTCGCGGTCATACGAAAGATACTCATCATAAGCCTCTCGACCGAGAAGGTGGAGGCGCAGTTGTCGCTTGTCGCGGCTGTCGCGGTTTTGGGCGGGGTTTACTGGCTTGTCTCGAAGGTCGAGTAGATTTATGCAGAGCGTCATAACTTTGCATACCGGCGTTGCGTCTCGGCTCGTCGCTCCGGCGTATGTAAAGATACGCCGACCCATCCGTTGGATGGGTGCCCCCTGCTTTGTTCTGACGTTTTGCAATGGTGGAAACATGAAAAAAGGCATGCTTTTCATAGTGTCCGGGCCTTCGGGGGCAGGGAAAAGCACCCTCTCGCAAAGCTCGGTCGAGTTTTTCGAGGATATGGGGTTTTCCGTCTCCTATACCACGAGAGCTCCGCGTGCCGGAGAAATAAACGGTGTGGATTATAACTTCGTTGACGACACGCGCTTCGACGCTATGGTTAAAAGTAACGAGTTTTTGGAATACGCGGCCGTGCACGGGAAGAAATACGGCACCGCGGCAAAGGATTTGGAAGAACTCCTCAAGACCTCGGACGTGATACTCGACATAGACGTGCAGGGGGCGGAGCAGATTAGAGCCAAGAGGAAAGGAGGCGTCTACATATTCATACTGCCTCCTTCCATGAAGATATTGAGGGAGCGGCTCGCCAAAAGGGGCATATCCGAAGGCGATATGGAGAAGCGGTTCAAAAACGCCGTGGACGAGATAAAAAAGTCCGAGCGTTACGACTACATCATAATAAACGACGAGCTCGAAGAATCAGAGGAGTCGCTCAAGGCGATAATAAGGGCGGAGAGGATAAAAACAGGACGTCTTAAGGACAGGATAAAAGCATCCTTTGAATTTTGACGGGATTCTGGTATAATGATTTTCTTAAATAAGGAGGTAAGCCATGGCAAGGATTACGGTTGAAGATTGTTTGAAGAAAGTTCCGAGCAGGTTCACCCTCGTGCATCTCGCTTCGCAGAGGGCGAGGAACATCCTTAAGGGCGCGAGGCATCTTGTCGAGTCCGAAAATAAGGCCGTGGTAACGTCGCTTCGCGAGATAGCCGCCGGCAAGGTGTTCGAGGACACTGAAAAGAAGAAGAAAAAGTAGGCCGACATGACAGGATACTCCATATCCAAAGATACGGGCATGACCTACGAAGAGGCGGTCGAGAAGACAAAGGCCGCTCTTGCGGCCGAAGGTTTCGGCGTCTTGACCGAGATAGACGTGAAGGCCACGATAAAGAAAAAGCTCGACAAGGACTTCGCAAAATACATAATCCTCGGAGCCTGCAACCCTAACTACGCGTATAAAGCCCTTACGCTCGAAACCGAGATAGGGCTTCTCATGCCTTGCAACGTCATTGTCTATGAAAACGAAAAAGGCAAGGCAATTGTGGCGGCAATAGACCCCGTTACTTCGATTGGCAAGGTGGATAATCCGGCGTTGCCTCCGATAGCCCTTGAGGTAAGAGAGAAACTCGAAAAGGTGATAAAAAGCCTCGTTTGACGCTTCTCTCTATTCAAGGTTTTCTTCCCCGGCTTTTTTCCTGCAATCCTCCATAACTTCCTTTGGTATCATCTTAAGCGCGATTATTATAAGAAGCGGGATGAGTACCGCGTCGTCCATGTGTCCTATTATCGGGATGAAATCAGGGATTATGTCAAAGGGCATCATGGCGTAACCGATTGCGAGAGCGAGCGTTAGTTTGGCTAATCGCGGCGTTCTTTTGTCCGAGATGACGAGCCTGTATGTCTTAAGTTCTCTTTTCAGGGTTTTCGCCACGGCCTTAAGCGAGAATTTATTCATCTATCCTCGGAACGGAGGCGAGGAGTTTTTTCGTGTAAGGGTGTTCCGGGCTTGAGAATATTTTTTCCACCGTGCCTCTTTCGACAATCTTGCCCTCGAACATTACCGCCACCTCGTCGGCCATATATTCGACTATTGCGAGGTCGTGCGTTATAAAAAGAAACGAAAGAGAGAATTCCCTCTGTATCGCCTTCAGGAGATTGAGTATCTGCGCCTGCACGGATACGTCAAGGGAGCTTGTGGCCTCGTCGCATATCAAAAACTCCGGCTCCACCGCTATTGCCCTCGCTATGCCTATCCTCTGCCTCTGGCCTCCGGAAAATTCATGAGGGTATCTGTCAGCGGTCTCAGGGCCGAGCCCGACCATGCCGAGGGTTTTTATGACCCTTTCCGTCCGTTCGTTCCTGCCCATGCCGGGCTTTAGGCTTTTAAGCCCTTCTTCTATTATGTCGCCGGCCTTCATGCGCGGGTTGAGGGACGAATAAGGGTCTTGGAATATTATCTGCATGAGGCGCCTGTATCGCAGAAGCTCTTTTCCTGAAAGCCGCGTTATGTCTTTTCCGTCGAAAGAGATTTTCCCTCCGCTCGATTCAATCAGCCTTAAGATGGTTTTTCCGGCGGTTGTTTTTCCGCATCCCGATTCTCCGACAAGGGCGAGGGTTTGGCCTTTTTTAATCGAAAGGTCTATGCCGTCCACCGCCTTAACGTGTCCGATTGTCTTTTTGAGAATGCCTTTTTTAATCGGGAAATGGGTTTTCAAGCCTTTTATCTCGACAAGTATTTTTTCATCTTCTTTCGCAACGGGCGGATATTTTTCTACCGGCTCGCCCGGTTCTCTTTTTAACGGCACGGCAAAGTTTTTTTTCATGAACTCTGCGTCATGGAGGTGGCACGCCGCGAGATGTCCGGTTTCTCTTTCCATGAGCAGAGGCTCGATAGAGGCGCACCCGGCCATCTCTTTCCGGCATCTCCCGGAAAACCTGCAGCCATCGGGGTAATCCGTCGGCGCGGGAACAGCGCCCGGTATGGTGTCGAGAGGTTTTCCTCTCTTGGCGGCTCCGGGTATGGCGGAAAGGAGTTTTATCGTATAGGGGTGCAAGGGGTTTTTAAAGAGCGTTTTTGCGGAAGCCTGCTCTACTATCTTTCCGGCATACATGACGGCAACGCGAGCCGCGTAGCGGTGGACGAGCGCCATGTTGTGGGTTATGAGAAACACGGAGGATTTAAGTTCCTCCTTGAGTTCTTCTATGAGAGCGAGTATCTCTTCCTGTATGGTAACGTCCAGGGCCGTAGTCGGCTCGTCCGCTATGAGCACGTCCGGCCTGCAAGCGAGAGCCATGGCTATCATGACCCTCTGGCGCATTCCGCCGGAAAGCCTGTGAGGGTAGTCGTTCACGAGGGCCTCGGCTGACGGGAGTTTTACCTTTTCTAACATTTCTATGGCGAGGGTCTTGGCCTCGGCGCGGGTCTTCCCTTGATGGAGCGTTATGGCCTCCATAATCTGCTCCCCTATGGTGAAGACGGGGTTAAGGGACGTCATCGGTTCCTGAAATATCATGGAGACGCGGTTTCCGCGTATCTTCCGTTTTTCAGGCTCCGTGAGGGGAATGATGTTTTTGTTGTCAAGGAGTATCTCTCCTTCCGCTATATAGCCAAAAGGCTCGGGCACGAGCTGCATGATGGAAAGGGCGGTTAAGGATTTTCCGCAGCCCGATTCGCCGACAAGGGCGAAGGTCTCGCCTCTTTCGATATGAAACGACACTCCGTCAACGGCTTTGCTTAGGCCTTCGGGGGTTTTAAAATAAGTCTTCAGGTTTCTTACTTCGAGAAGTTTCGTCATTATTATTTGTCCCGGAGTTTCGGGTCGAGAGCGTCTCTTACAGCGTCGGCGAAGATATTGGCCGGAAGCACGAGGCAGAGCATGAAAACGAACGCCCCTGCGAGGCTCCACCAAACCGAAGGTTCCCTGCTGAGTTCAAGCCTCGCGTTATTTATCATGTTTCCCCAGCTCCCTGTTTCCGCGCCGACCCCTATGCCGATATAGCTAAGTATCGCCTCCGCCAGAACGAGGCCGCTGAATTGCAATACAAGCGTTATCAGAACGAGGTGAGTAACGTTCGGAACTATGTGCCGCCATATTATCGCAAGTCCGCTTGAGCCGAAGGCGCGGCCTGCCTGCACGTATTCGAGTTCTCTTAATTTAAGCGTCTCTCCCCTTATGAGCCTGCAGAGGTCTGTCCACGAGGTTATGCCCATTATCACGCAAAGCCAGAAAAGCCGCTCGTTGAAGACGAATACGGAG
>JBAQMW010000341.1:0-5439 GCA_049303155.1 Thermodesulfobacteriota bacterium
CTTGAAAGGGTTTACGCCGTGGCCACAAGCGTCGTCCGAAGGGCCGGTAACGGAGCCGCCTTTGTCGTTGAGGTTAAGAAAAGAACGGGCATAGAGGTGTCGGTAATATCGGGAAGCGATGAGGCCGCGTTCTCTCTTGCGGGGGTTCTTTCCGCTGTGGAACCTTCGGGAAAAGACCGCCTCGTGATGGACATAGGCGGAGGAAGCACGGAGTTCATACTCGCGAGAGGCAACAGGGCGATAGGACTTTGGAGCATGGATTTGGGAGTCGTGCATCTTACCGAGACCTTCATAAAGAGCGACCCTCCGGCGGCTGAGGAGGCGGCAATGATGGAAAAAGAAATCGAAGGCGTCATTATTGCCTTGAAAGGGCGTATGAAAAAAGACGGAGTTGACCCGGTAAAGTGTTCTTCGGGCGCAGGGGTTGAACTCGTCGGCACGGCGGGAACCGTCACGACCCTCGCCGCGATTGAGCAGGATTTGAAGGTTTACGATAAATCTCTAATCAATAATTATGTTTTAAAACTTACCGGCATAAAGAGAATTTACAAAGAGCTTTTGCGTCTTGGGTTAAAAGAAAGGGCAAAGGTATTGAGCCTTGAGAAGGGGAGAGAGGATTTGATAATACCCGGCGCGGCAATATCGGCTATAGTCATGGAATCTTTCGGCTTCGACACAATGAGGGTAAGCGACGCGGGGCTTTTGGAGGGAGTTTTATTGAGCAAGGTTTTGCCGCCTGTCAAGGCCGCAAAAACAGTATAAGGAGGCTACAAAGACGCAATAGTATGTAGCTCAGCCCTTTAGAGCCTGCCCCCGCAGGCATTAAGCGGGGGGCTGATACATATCAGGGCTCCCAGCCCCGAGCTACAAAAGACAAAGATATACAAGGAGGCATAAACGCCATGAAAGAAATAAAAACAGCCATCACCTTCGACGACGTTCTTTTGGAACCGGCGTTCTCGAAGGTCTTGCCGAGGGACGCGGACGTCTCCACGAAACTCACCAATAACATAAGGCTGAATGTCCCGCTCATAAGTTCCGCCATGGACAGCGTTACCGAGTCGCGGATGGCAATCGCCATAGCCCAGGAAGGCGGAATCGGCATAATACACAAAAACCTCTCCGTCGAAGAGCAGGCCGCTCAGGTGGATAAGGTCAAGAAGTATGAATCCGTCATGATACTTAAGCCCCTTTCCCTTTCTCCCGACCAGCGCGTGGGCGACGCATTAGATATCATGAAAAAAGAGCACATATCGGGCTTTCCGATAGTCAAGGCCGGCTACCTTGTCGGCATCGTAACGAACAGAGACTTACGGTTCGAGGACAACAGGCAAAAGAAACTCTCCCTGATAATGACGAAGAATCCGGTGACGGTAAGACCGGGCACTTCGATTGAAAAGGCCAAGGCCGTGCTCCATCGCCACAGGATTGAAAAACTTCCGGTGGTTGACAGCAAGGGAAGGCTCAAGGGCCTTATCACAATGACTGACATCGAAAAGAGAGAGAAGTTTCCGAATTCATGCAAGGACAAGTTCGGACGCCTTATGGTAGGCGCGGCAGTAGGGGTGTCGTTCGACAGGGACGAGCGGGTGACGGCGCTCTTGAAGGCCGGAGCTAATTGCCTTGTCGTTGATACGGCGCACGGGCACAGTAAAGGGGTTTTGGAGGCGATTAAGGCGATAAAGAAAAAATTCGATTGCGAACTCATCGCAGGTAATATCGCTACAAAGGACGCGGCAACCGCCCTTATAAAGGCGGGGGTTGACGCTATAAAGGTTGGGGTTGGGCCGGGCTCCATCTGCACCACGAGGATTGTCACGGGCATAGGAGTGCCGCAGATAACGGCAATCATGGAGGCCGTGGCGGCGGCCAAGAAATCCGGCATACCTGTCATAGCGGACGGAGGGATAAAATATTCGGGCGACATAACAAAGGCCCTTGCCGCCGGAGCGCATTCGATTATGATAGGAGGGCTTTTCGCAGGAACCGAGGAAAGCCCCGGAGAGACAGTGCTTTATCAGGGCAGAACATTTAAGATTTACAGGGGCATGGGCTCGATCGAGGCCATGAAAAAAGGCAGTAAAGACAGGTACTTCCAAGAAGACGTTGAGAGCGAGCTTAAGCTCGTTCCCGAAGGCATAGAGGGCAGGGTTCCTCATAAGGGGCCGTTATCCTCGACGATATTTCAGATGGTCGGTGGGCTTAAGGCCGGCATGGGGTATCTCGGATGCAGAACCATTCCTGAGATGCACAAAAAGGCGCGTTTCGTTCGTCTTACCCCGTCAGGGCTTCGCGAAAGCCATGTGCACGACGTTGCCATAACCAAAGAGGCGCCGAATTACAGGGTGGAGATAGTTTAGGGGGAAAAAATGAGAAGCCTTGAAGAGTTAAGAGAGACTATCAAACAGCACAAGCCCGAGTTGGAACAAAAATATAAGGTCAAAAACATCGCCATATTCGGCTCTTACGCAAGAGGCGAAGAGACGGAGGAAAGCGACGTTGATATCCTTGTAGAATTTGATGAGCCGGTGGGGCTTCTGTTCGTTCATCTGGCCGACTATCTGGAGGAGATTTTAGGGGTCAAGGTGGATTTGCTTACACCCGATGCGATTAAGCCTAACAGAAAAAAATATATAATGGAAGACCTGACCTATGTCTAAAAGAGAGTGGAAACTGTTTGCGGAAGACATCTTGGAATCCATTGCGTTGATTGAAGATTATACCAAAGGTCTGGATTACGAAGGTTTTAGCAGAGACCGTAAGACTATCGACGCGGTTGTGAGAAACCTTGAAATAATAGGCGAGGCGTCAAAATATATATCTAATGACGTAAAGGGCAGATTTAATAACGTGGACTGGAAAGGCATTGCCGGATTGAGAAACAGGATTGCCCATGAGTATTTTGGCATAAGCTTGAAGATTATATGGCAAATCATTAAAGACGAATTCCCTGCATTAAAAGAGCAAATGAAAGAAATTTTAGAAAAAGAAAGAAAGTAATGAGGAGAGATATCTTGAAAAGTATGGTAGTGCAAGGAGGACGTAGATGAGTATAGGAAGTTTTGTATCTGCGTCGTTAGATTTATATCGTGCAGACAAGCATGACGTAGCTCTGTCTATAGCATGTTCCGCCGTTGATGCGACAGCGGCAAAGGGAAGTAATGAAAAGAGTAATAAAAAAAAGTATAGGAATTTTATACGACAAAGTATGCACATTATTACCACCTTTGGATTTCCAGGAATTGAGGCTGACGGCATACGCATCAAATGTACCAACGTAAAAGATGACTATGGTAGAGATTTGGCGGACGATAAAGATGAGCAGGATTACAAAGATGGTTTGGTAGGAATGGAAAGTATTATTTATCATACTCTTCGTTGTGGCTTAATTCATCAATGTGAATCAGATCGAAGAATTGAGTTCACAAAAGATACGTATATCGGAGATTTTGTGGATAGGTTCAAGATTCCAAGCAAAATTGTTGTTGGTCTTATAATGGCTGTTGTTCTCTCCCCGCATAATAAAGATGAAAAGATTAATAACGAATCTAACGTCGTGTTGTGGGGTAAAGAGTATGAGGTGGATTCTCTGTGGGGCAAGGGAATTAACTTTATTGAAAAGGAGAGGTTATAACTAACCCATGGACATTCATTCCCAAAAAATCCTAATCCTCGACTTTGGTTCCCAGTATACCCAGCTCATAGCGCGGAGGGTGAGGGAGGCCAAGGTTTACTGCGAGATACATCCCTATAACGTGGGCATGGAATTTATAAAGACCTTTTCTCCGAAGGCAATGATACTTTCCGGCGGGCCTTCGAGCGTTTACGACAAGCTCGCGCCTATGCTTCCCAAAGAATTTTTTTCTCTCAAGGTTCCGGTTCTCGGGATTTGTTACGGCATGCAACTTACCTCAAAACTCCTCGGCGGACGGGTCGAGAGGTCCAAGAAAAGGGAATACGGGCCTGCTTATCTCGACATATCCGATAATAGCGATTTATTTTCAGGTCTCGGAACGGAACGCGTAAAGGTTTGGATGAGCCACGGCGACAGGGTCGAGGATGCGCCTCTTGGTTTCGAGATAATTGCGAGGAGCGAAAATTCATCAATCGCCGCGATAAAGGATTCAAAAAGAAAGTTTTTCGGAGTGCAGTTTCATCCTGAGGTCGTTCATACTCCTTTCGGGGCGAAGATGCTCGAAAATTTTATCTTTAAGATTTCAGGATGCGAGCCTACGTGGACAATGGGCGCGTTCATAGAGAGTTCGGTGAAAGAGATTAAGGCGAAGGTCGGAAACCACAAGGTCGTTTGCGGCATAAGCGGCGGGGTTGATTCGTGCGTTACCGCCGCCATAGTGCATAAGGCCATAGGCTCGCGGCTTACCTGCATATTCGTTGATAACGGGGTTTTAAGAAAGGGCGAGGCCGATAAGGTTTATTCCACCTTGAAGAAAAACTTCCGCGTGAACATAAAAAAGATTGACGCCTCGAAAAGGTTTTTCAAGAGATTGAAAGGCGTTACTGACCCGGAAAAGAAAAGAAAACTTATCGGCAACGAGTTCATAAGGGTCTTCGAGGACGAGGCCAAAAAAATAAAAGGCGTCGGATTTTTGGCGCAAGGCACTCTTTATCCCGACGTCATAGAGAGCGTTTCGTTCAAGGGGCCGTCAGCCACCATCAAAAGCCACCATAATGTCGGCGGGCTTTTGAAGAAGATGAAACTGAAACTCGTCGAGCCATTGAGGGAGCTTTTTAAGGACGAGGTGAGGGCTTTGGGTTTGGAACTCGGACTCGGCATGGAGATAATAAACCGCCATCCCTTTCCCGGGCCCGGTCTCGCGATAAGGATAATCGGAGAGGTTACGCCGCAAAGATGCGCTATACTCCGCGAGGCCGATGCGATAGTATTGGAGGAGATAAAAAGGGCAAATCTCTATACCAAGATATGGCAGGCCTTTGCGGTTCTTTTGCCCATAAAGACGGTCGGGGTCATGGGAGACGAGAGGACTTATGAGAATACCGTGGCAATTCGGGCGGTCGAGAGCACGGACGGCATGACGGCCGATTGGGCGAGGCTCCCGTATGAGGTAATGGCTAATATTTCTTCGCGCATAATAAACGAGGTGAGGGGCGTGAACAGGGTCGTTTACGACATAAGTTCAAAGCCGCCGAGCACCATCGAATGGGAGTAGGGCGAAGATTTTAAATTTGAGATTTCAGATTTGAGATTTCGGATTTCAAATTCAATCGGAGAGTGGTATGCCAATAGAAGACCTGAAAGGACAAGAGACGTGGAGGATATTCCGCATAATAAGCGAATTCGTCGAGGGCTTCGAGGAACTCTCGGACATAGGGCCGGCCGTCTCGATATTCGGCTCGGCGCGTTTTACGCCGAGGGATAAGTTTTGCAAGAAGACGGTAGAGGTGTCGAAACTCTTAGCT
>JBAQMW010000342.1:0-13534 GCA_049303155.1 Thermodesulfobacteriota bacterium
TCGGGGTACCCGCTCGGAGAGCGGGTCGGGTGCCCCGAAAGGGGCGGGGTACACATCCAAAGGATGGGTCGGGGGAATTCCGGCAGGGGTTTCTTTTTTTCGCGCCTTGCCCATCGCTTTTACCCTATGACTTGACGGAGGGTTTCTTCTATCTTTTCGAGTTTCTCCCTCCACGTAATCTTCTGCCCGAATATGTCCTTTACGTAGAATATGTCGGCCACCGCGTCCCCTTTCGTGGATATCTTCGCCACGTGTATGTAAAGGCCGAGACTCGACAGCGCCGAGCTGATTCTGTAAAGAAGCCCTATCCTGTCTTCCGTGTGGATGTCGAGGACGGTAAAGGTCTCGGAGACCTCGTTATCAATGGCTATCCTTGTCGGCACCTTGGGTTTTATCTTTCTGTCGAGTATGGAGGGCTTCATCTTTTCGACAAGCCTGTCAACGCGGATTTTCCCTGTTATCACGTCGGAGAGGCATATCTCTATCCTTCGTATCTTAGCCTCGTCCGTTATGAGCTCCCCTATGGCGCTCTTCACCTGAAGCACGTCTAACGCTATGCCGTTCGTCATGGTGTTGATTTGAGCGCCGAGTATATTGACGGAATTGGCGGCCATGACGCCGGTTATCATGGAAAAAAGTCCGTGCACGTCGTGCGTAGCCACGACGAATTCGGTATACTCCCTCTCCGGCACCTGCCTTATCGACATGGCTACCGGTTCGACCGCGAGCCGTTGTATCGTTTTCACGTGCTCGGCTACGTCGTTTTCGGCGGTAGAGAGGAAATATCGCGGCGGCAAGAGTCCGAAGTGGCTTTCCACTTCCTCTTCCGTAACCTCCCCTTTTAGTTTTTCCTTTATCCGCTCCTTGACGCGCCCGAGTTTTGACGCGGTATCCTCCATCTCAAATATGCCTCTTTCAAGAACCGTAACCGCCTTAAAATAAAGTTCCTGAAAAAGAGCGCCCTTCCACTGGCTCCAGACCTCCGGCCCGACTGCCCTTACGTCGGCAAAGGTAAGAAGGTAGAGGAGCTTAAGCCTTTCCGCGTCCCCTATCCTCTTCGCGAAACCGATTATGAGCTTTTCGTCATGAAGGTCCCTGTACTGAGCGGTATCGGCGAGGAGGAGGTGTTCCCTTATGAGAAACGCCGCCAGATTAGCGTCGTCCTCGTTAAACCCGATCCTTCCGCATATAACCGGGACGAGACGCGCCCCGTTTTCAGCGTGCCCCTTGCCCATGGATTTTCCTATGTCGTGCAGCAAAACAGAGAGCGTCAAGATCTCCGGCCTCTCGACCTCAAAGAGGAGCGACGAAAGGAACCTGAACTTATCCTTGTATTCGCCCCTCAGTCTTTCGAGTTCGCGCACGGCGAAAAGAGAATGGGTATCCACGGTATAGACGTGATACATGTCGTGCTGCACCTTGCACGTCACGTCAGCGAACTCCGGCATATAGGCCGATAAAAGCCCTGTCCTGTGCATATCTTCGAGCGTTCCATAAGCACGGGGGCTTTTAAGAATATTCACGAAGGACGCTCCCGCCGGGGCGGACGTCCTTAAACCCTTGTCCAACGCCTTCGGAAGCCCGCTCATTATGAGGTCCTTCGTCCTCCTGTCCACGCCGGCGTTAAGACGATTGGAATGTTCGAACGCCGTCATAATGGCAAATGGTTTTCTCTCGAAAAGGTCGTCCGAGACAATTGACACCGATTGGCGCAGGAGGACGAAGTCATCGTCTATGCGTATTTTTCTCTCGGGAAGAAAACGCTTTTTGGGCTGCAAGCATCTCGACAGTATGACGTCGGAGGTTTTCAGCACGACGCTCGCCGACATGTAATACTTCCTCATAAAGGCCTCGACGGCAAGCTCTTCCGCCGAGTCCTTGAAGCCGCAAATCTTGGCTATCCTTTCCTGCTGGTCGAAGGTAATCTGGTCGTTTTTCTTTCCCGCTTCGAAGTGCAGCTCGTTCCTTACCCAATGAAGAAAATCAATAGACGAGAAAAAGGCATTGGCCTCTTCCTTCCCGAGGATGGCCGTCTCGACAATGTCCACCTCGCCTCCGTAGATGGCCTTCGTAACCCACCACGCCGTATGCGCGTCCCTTAATCCGCCTTCGCCTTCTTTCACGTTAGGCTCGAGTATATAGACCGAGCCGCCGTATTTCCCGTGGCGGAGTTCCTTTTCCTCTACCTTCTCTTTGATAAAGGCTTCGAGGTTTTTTCCGCTAAATAGCCTTTTCCGGACGCTCAAACAAAGTTCTTCATGCAAGTCTTCTTCCCCTAAAATAAGCCGCGTATCGAGAAGCGACGTCTTCGTCTTAATGTCGTTTTTTGCAAGCTCCACGCACTCTTTGACATTGCGTATGCTGAACCCCACGTCAAGCTTCAAATCCCAAAGGACGTAGAGGATTTTCTTGGTCAACGCCTCTATCTCCTTCGAGAGTTTCTTCCCGTAAAGAAGCATCAGGTCTATGTCCGAATAAATATTCAGCTCTCCCCTGCCGTAACCTCCGAGCGCGAGAAGAGAAACCCCGTGGTTCACCCCGAATTCACGGGCGCAGGCAATAAAGAGATTTCTAAGGAGTTCGTCTATTACTTTGGTGTAGGCGCGGGTTATCTCCATGCCTGAGGAAGCGCTGCCGCGCCTTGCCTTCAACTCGTTTAACCCGGAAGAAAGGCGAAGCCTCGCCTCTTCTGTTAAGGCCGCGTCAAGCACCCCTCGCGTGGCGGAGGTTACCCCCTTTTCCAAAGGGGGGTTAGGGGGGATTAACGTATCGTTCATAACGGTATATTTACCTGAGGGCGACGGCCTTGCCGTTCGCGTACATGATTACGCCTTCCGATATGCCCTTTGCAGCGCTCTTGAGATATTTTTCGCTGCGAAGCTTTTTTTCATCGCCGGGATTACTGATGAACGACACCTCCACCAAAACGCTCGGCATGTCGCAATTCACGAGGACGTAGAAAAGAGCGCCTGTGACTCCGTTACTCTTCACGCCGTATCCCGGCTTAAGCTCCCCTGAAAGCCTTTCCTGTATCGTAGCGGCGAGGCTTATGGATTCTTGCTGGTTTCCCGCCCTTTCGAGGTCGTTGAGTATGTATTGGAGCGTGTCTTGCATCTCCTCTTTTGACGCTGAATTTTCCCTTGCCGCCACCCTGACGGAATCTTCATCCTGAGAAGAACCGAGATAATACGTTTCCACGCCGGACGCCTTCCTGTTGGGACTCGCGTTCACGTGCAGCGACACGAACAAATCAGCCTCTTTGCTGTTGGCTAATGCCGTGCGTTCGTCGAGCCTTATATATGTGTCGCTGTCTCTCGTGAGCACTATTCTGGCGTTTGTTTTCTTTTTGAGTTCGTCGCGGAGCATCCTCGCGAGCTTGAGCGTTACGTCTTTTTCCTTAAGCCCTTTCTTGCCTATGGCGCCGGGGTCCTTGCCGCCGTGGCCGGCGTCTATTACTATTGTTTTTATTCCGGAAATCTTCTTTGTGGTGGCCGTCTGAGGCGCGGGTTTTTCAACAACCAAAGGCGCCGAAGGAGTCCCTGCCGGAGGAACGACAACCGGAGGCTCGATCACTGGCGCAACGGCGGAACCTCCTGTTGCCGGTTTTTTCGCGTCCGAGCCTTCCTTGAATTTAGCCCCCATGACGTCTATTACTATCCTGAACGGGCGGCCCGACAGAGGAAATACCTTATAGTCTTTAATGCTTTCGATATCGAGCACCACGCGGACAGTATCTTTATCATATTGTCCCGCCCTGACGTAATCAAGAAGCCCGTCGTGCACGGATATTGGATTGCCTGCGCCACCTGAAAGTTTGGAATTTTTTATGTCAACGTAAAGGCGCTGCGGTTTATTTATGGATTCATCGCGTTTAAGCAGACGAAAGGCGTATTCGGCCTTTCCGTCGAGCTCTATGACAACCCTCGTGTAATTCGGCCAGGACCGGTGGCGGATGCCGTCAACCTTCCTCTGCGGTAGAGACGAGTCGCCTTGGACAGGGATGAAAAGGAAGAGCGAAATAATGAAGAGTATTTTAGCCTTTAACGTCATTTGTCGAGAAGCTCCTTAAGTTTACTGAGCACGCACAGGGCTTCGAGCGGCGTCGTGCCGGCAATGTCTATCTTTTCGAGTTCGTGTCTTACTTGGTCTTTTTTAGTAACGTCCGCAACAGGCATGGTGAGTTGAACGGCGGTTCCTTTAAGCAGTCCGTGCTGATTCTTACCGTGCGCTAGCCTCGGCATTCCGCTTTCGGTAAGCTCCCCGCTTTCGAGATTCCTTAAAATTTCCTTGGCCCTATCTATTATGGGGGCGGGCAATCCGGCCAGCTCAGCCACATGGATTCCGTAGCTCCTGCTCGCGCCGCCCGGAACTATCTTCCTCAAAAAGGTTATCTTGTCGTTCCACTCCTTAACAGCCATATTATAGTTTTTGACCCTTTCCTTTGTCAAGGAAAGCTCGGTCAACTCGTGGTAATGGGTGGCAAAAAGGGTCTTTGCCCCGAGGTTGTCGTGTATGTATTCGGCTGCGGCCCACGCTATGCTGAGGCCGTCGAAGGTGGACGTGCCGCGCCCTATCTCGTCCAGTATGACGAGGCTCTTCCTCGTCGCGTTATTAAGTATGTTCGCCGTCTCGCTCATCTCGACCATGAAGGTGGAATGCCCCCGTGATATGTCGTCGGACGCCCCTACCCTTGTGAATATCTTGTCCATAACCCCTATGACGGCCATCTTCGCCGGAACGAAACATCCTGCATGAGCCATTATCGCGATAAGTGCGACCTGCCTTACGTAGGTGGATTTGCCTGCCATGTTCGGACCGGTTATCACGATGAGCTGGTTTGTCGAAGTATCGAGGCGGGTGTCGTTCGGCACGAATTCGAAGGATAGATTTTTCTCTATCACGGGATGCCTCCCCTCTTCCACGATGAACGCATCGCTATCCGTCATGTCGGGCTTTACGTAGCCCATCTCTTCGGATATTCCGGAGAAAGACGCGAGCGCGTCAAGAACCGCCAGAGCCTCGGCGGTCGCTTGTATCCTTCCGATGTGTCTCGAAATCTCGGAAACGACTTCGTCAAATATTTTGAGTTCGAGCGCCTTGGCTTTTTCCTCGCTCGCGAGTATCTTCGCCTCCCACTCCTTCAACTCCGGGGTGACGAACCTCTCGGCGTTCACTAGGGTTTGCTTTCTTATGTAGTCCGGGGGCGCGTTCTTTAAATTAGAGTTCGTAATCTCTATGTAATAGCCGAATATTTTATTGTACCCGACCTTCAGGCCGGCTATCCCTGTCTTTTTTCTTTCCCCCGCCTCGAGGCGCGCCACCCAATCTTTTCCTCCGTGGCTTATGTGGCGAAGTTCGTCCAACTCTTTCGAATACCCGTCCTTTATGAACCCCCCGTCTCTGGTCGAGAGAGGAGGCGCTTCGACCACGGATCTCTCTATGAGCGAGACGACGTCATGCGCCTCGTCGGCGGAAGAGCGCACTTCTTTCAGAAGTTCCGTCGAGAAGGCCGTGAGAATCCCCTTTAGCGCCTTTACCTTCTCAAGCGATGTCTTTAACATCGCAAGGTCTTTCGGAGCGGCCATTCCGATTGAAACCCTCGCGCCGAGTCTTTCCAAGTCGTAGATTGACTTCAGTTCCAACGCGATAGTCCGCCTCTCGGAGCGTCTTTCCATGAGTTCCTCTACGGAATCAAGGCGAGCCCTTATTCCATTCAAATCTTTAAGAGGATTCGAAAGCCAGCGCCTGAGTTTGCGCCCTCCCATGGCCGTGCCTGTCCTGTCAAGAAGCTCGAGAAGACTGCCCTTCCGCTCGAGGGTCCGCGAGTTCTGCTCTATCTCTAAGTTACGCCTCGTCACGTAATCCATCGAAAGGTAATTGTCAACGCCGTAAGGGATGAGTTTCCGGACGTGCTTGATGTCCGCCTTTTGGGTAGTCTTTACGTAGTCCAGCAATGCCCCGGCGGCGCCTATGCCGGAGGTGAACCCGGCGCACCCGAACCCGTCGAGCGAGGCTGCGTTAAAATGAGAGAGAAGTTTTTCAAAAGCCTTCTTTATTGAAAAGGAAAGGGACGGAAGGACTGTGATATTTTTAAAAGAATAAGCCTCGTTCTCGCTGCTTACGGCATTGAGCCCGGGGGACAGGCCTTGGTCCACGAGCAGTTCCGACGGATTCAGCCTTTTTATCTCGTCAATAAGGTTTCGCTCGCCGCGCACCTCGGTTATCCTGAATTCGCCGGTCGTAACGTCCATGCAGGAAAGCCCGTAATGGGGCTCGTTGCCAGTTACTGCGGCGATGAAATTGTTGGAGTCGGATTCGAGAAGCTCGTCGTCAAACGCTATGCCAGGAGTTACGACCCTCTTAACGGCCCGTTCCACGACGCCGTCAGCCTCGGATGGATCTTCGACCTGCTCGCATATCGCCACCTTATAACCTTCCCTCACGAGTTTCGCGACGTAAGAAGCGGCGGCGTGGTGCGGCACCCCGCACATGGGGATTTGTTTCTCCCTATCGCGCGACGTCAACGCTATGCCTAAAACCTTTGAGGCGAGTTTCGCGTCGTCGAAAAACATCTCGTAAAAATCCCCCATCCTGAAAAACAACACGGCGTCGGAATGTTCGCTTTTGATGTCGACGTATTGCTTCATCGCGGGGGTAAGGTTGGCTTTCATCTTCACACCATCCAATGTTGCGCCTCGAAATCCTCAGTCGGGACTTCAACGGAAAGAAAACCCCTCACCGGCCATCTCTCCCTCGCGCCGGGCGTCTCTACGTCTATGAAAAGCCTTACCTCGTCACCTGGTTTGGCTCCGAGCCTTTTAAAATCTATGGCCGCCTCGACACAACTCTTCGCAGCGATATTGTTGTCCATGGCGCCGCTTTCCGTCCATCCGTTGCCGCCTTGAACCTTCGAAGAGAAAACCCCTTTCGCAATCTCGCCCTTTACGATAACGTCGGCCTTCATGGGATAAGGGTGGATAAAATTTATCGTGAAACGCCACTCCTTTTCGTACGGCATCATGGCCTTTACGTAATCGAGCCTCAAGAAAAGCGTCTCCAAGTTGAAACCGTAAACCACGTCCCTTAAAAATCCTTCCGCCCCTGCCGCCCCCTTGTGCATTGCCCCTCCGACGGTTACCGGCTCCATCCTGCCCGCCGAAAGCCATTCGAAATAATTGGTAACCTCACCGTCTATGACCGGATTTATGAAGCCCATAGGTATGACGGGAGGGAGATAGCTTCTTTCCTCGGCTATGATAGGAATGTCGAGTGTCTGCGGAGGCTCCGAGCCGATAATCTCGTAAACTCTCTTGAGGTGGGCCCTCATGAGCCAGTCGAATTCCCTGTCGTTTAAGGACGCGTTATCGTCCCCGTACCACCAAAACCAATCGCTCCCTTCGGCAATGTAGAGCTCGTTCCACGCCCGCGACGCCCTTTCGGAAGCAACGGCGTCGCTCGATGCTTTGGAAGCGTATTCGACCAAGGCCTTTCTCGCGCCGCTTATAAGGTCCCACGCCGCGTTATCCTCCTGATGCCCTATCCAAATCTTGAAGTTATGATTAATCCACGAACCGCTGAAAAGCCTTTTAATCGGCTCGCGGCTCTTGCAAGAAGACAAAAACTCTCCGACCGTAACGCATCTCAATACATCGCTTTCCGAAAGCCTCGAATAGAGCGCCCTCAGAAAATCCCCGCCGTCGTTCTTGTAAGACTCCCACGCGTTCTCGCCGTCGAGTATCACCATGACTACGTGTTCTTCGGGGTCGCCGGTAAGTTCGCGTATCTTCGCAAGCCTTTCAATGAAGTCGCCGGCCGCGGCCTCGGCATCCCACCTCGAATACTCGAACCCTATGAGGTCCGAGAGCGATCGGTCGCGAAATACCATTGTTATGGGCCCGTCCGGGGTCTCGACGGAATAGGGCTTATAAAGAACGCTTGATGTGGGATGTCCTTCCTTATCCCTTGCAACGGATAGACCCGTTGACAAAGCCAGTATGTCCTCGTCCGTGGCTATCCACTCCAAACCCTCGCGCCTTATGAGGGAAACGGCCTCCGGGCTTACCGATCCCTCGGAAGGCCACATGCCGGACGGACGGCCGCCGAAAGTCACTTCGTAAAATTCAACCGCTTTCTTTAACTGCGCCGAGGCGTCATCCGGATTCCTGAACCTCTCGTTCGGAAGCATCATTTCAGGCATCGCCACCTTCGCGGAAGCGCTGTCGCAAAGAAGAGGCAATATGGGATGATAATAAGGGGACACCGTTATCTCTATCATTCCCTTATCCCTCATCTCCTTGTATTTGGGAATAATCGCGGCTATGATTTCTATCTGCTTATCAAGGACGTATTTTTTATCGGCCTCGGTGAAGTTCTTGCCCTTCTCCGCGAGACCTTTCAAAACCGAATCCCGGTTCCTTATTGAAGGGTCTATCCATACGAAGTTAAAGAGAAGCTGCAGGTCGCGGAAATCATCGACCGTGAAATACCTTGCCGAATCGCGGACGTCTTCTTTTCTGGAGGAAAAGCCGCGCTTCCTCAAAAGTTCCCAGTACCTGGGAATGGGTTTAACCATGTTGTCCCAGTTAGCCTGAAAAAACCATTCGAGGATAAAGACCTTATCGGCTTCCGATAAATCTTCGGCGTCTTTAAGGCTTATATTCCTGTATTTATCGGAGGCGTTGCCGGATGCGTAATCCGACAACTGTTCAATGAGCGACGGCACAAGATTGAACGTCTGGCGCACAAGAGGAAAATCGTCGAGCACGGACACCATGTCGAGGTAATCCTTCGTTCCGTGCAGGAGCACCCACGGCATTATATACTCGGCGCTCGCCGGGTCCTTGTACACGGGCTGGTGCATATGCCACAAAAAAGCTATGTTGAGTTTTTTCCCCATATCCGGCGAAACGAGGCTATTCTCTTAGTCTTGAACCCAAGACCATGAGACGGCCTTCGGGCGTTACCAAGGCCATGATGTCATCGGCCAAGGCCGGAGGGGTTCCGAGAACCGGGCCTATCTTGCCGCCCCACGCCCTCAAACCGTCTTTCGCGAGGAATGCCTCGGCGTATCCGGCCGAACTCTTCCAATAATTAGTGCCGAAAATCCCGCTCTCGTAATTGGAAATTATAAATACATGCTCGCCTGAGGCGAGGAGCGACAACGGCTTCCCGTAAGAAGCGGCGGCCTTCCAAAGCGTAGATCCGGTGGAGGAGTCTACGGCAAAGACCTTGTCGCTCGAGGCGATGAAAAGAGTTTCTCCGGCTAAGGCGAAGTCTATTGCGCCGGCAACGCCGTATTCCAAGAGCTTCTTGCCTGTCTTGGCGTCAAACGCAACGACCATGCCAGAGGCGTCTATGGCGTATAACCTGTTGTCCCCGGCTTCGGCTCTTGATGCAAGAGGAATCCTCCGAACTTCGGCGGACGGGAGGGTTTCGGTAAGGATGGCGGTCTTCCATAATTCTTTGCCGTTCACCGCGTCAAGCGAAACCATGTAGCCGTCCGGGAAAAGCGCGAAGATCGAGCCCCCTTCGGCGGCGGCTGAATTATTGAACCTCGAAAACACGAATTTGGCGGAATTATGCGCGTATGTCCACGCCTTTTCCCCTGTTTCTTTTTTAAGGGCGTAGACGCGGTTATCGGCAGGCGTCAGATAGACGTAGCCGTTCCGAAGAGTCGGAGCGGAATGCATCTCGGAGCGCGCCTTGAACCTCCAGAGCTCAAAACCGGTAAGGCGGTCAAGACAATAAAAAGTCCCCTCCGACGTCCCGAAATAAACCCTAGATTCGTCAACGCTTGCCGGGGCCTCTACCGGCGAATCGGTCTTGAAAGACCAAAGGACGCCGCCTGTTTTAAGGTCAAGGGCGTAAAATCTTTCACCGGCTGAGCCGGCGTAGATTACGCCGTTTAAAATAACCGGAGATACGACAAATCCTTCGCCGCCCGAAAAGAACGGCATAATCTTCTTGCTCCAAAAAACGGTCGCAGGGAAACTAACCCCCTCCGGCGAATACGCGCTACGCCCGGCGTCGTGGAGATAAGTAGGCCACTTTGAATCGGTAGTGGTTCCCCGCTTAATGCCTGCGGGGACAAGCTTATCGCCGCTTACGGCGCAGCCGTAAATAAAAAGCAAAGCCAAAGACAAAACAACGCTATTACAGGGCCTTTTCAAAAAGAATTCTCGCATTCTCCCTCATCCTTTCGAATTCGGCCTCGGTAAGGCCGGCGCCGAGCGCGATATTTAACGCGAACTCGTCAGTTATAAGGTCTTCCGGCGAATGGGCGTCGGTGTTAAGAACGAGCCCCACGCCGTATTTTCCGGCCATGGCCGCGACGTGCCCGTTCGTGAGGCTGTGCCCTTTTCTTGCCGTTATCTCGAAGAAGACGGAATTTTTCTTCGCAAGCCTGCACTCCTCTTCGGTCACAAGCCCGGGATGCGCCAGAATATCCACTCCGGCCGCTATCGCGGCGATGTTCGTGCCTTTCATGACCGGTTCAACGATGGTTTCGCCGTGACATACAACGAGTCCCAAGCCGAGGCCGCGCCCCTTCTCGCAGAGCGTCTTTATCTGAGAAGGGGGAACGTGAGTGAGCTCGATTCCGGCCGCTACTTTTATGCCGGCGTCCGCGGGAAGATTTGATGCGAAGGCGCGGAGCTTTCCTGCTATATCGGCGATGTTCGAAGAATCAGCGTGGTCGGTGATTGCCAGTCCCTCATATCCCTTGGCAAAGGCCCTTGCCGCCAACTCGGACGGACCAAGCGCCCCGTCCGAATGGAAGGTGTGCGTGTGAAGGTCTATCATGCGTAACTTCCGGCGGAGACATAATCTTCCCTGACCAGTTCTTCGAATAATTCCTGAAATATTTTATAGGCAAAGTCTTTAGTCTGACTGAGGGTGAATATCGGTTCGTCGGCCTTTATCTTGAGAATGTGTCTGTACTTAACGGCCGCTTCCTTGCCGAGCCCGGCCTTGCCGGCGTATATGTAAAGCACGGGAACCCTCCGCCTCGAGGTTATCTCCCTCCTTGTGTTCGCGAACTCCTTCAACATTTCGTCGTCCTCGTCGCCCCAGATGACCGCCATGCCTATGAGATTGGTGGTAAAGGCGTTCAGAAACGGCCCCATCCCGCCTGATGCCGGGACGGAAAAAAGCACGACGTCCATGTCCCCGTAAAGGTGAAGAGAACCCACCTCTCCGAACGTGTTCTCGTTTGCGTCTCTCGACGACGATGCGAGCTTCCTGTCGACCGAAAAATCAGGCAGGTTCTTGCACGCCATCAAAAGGTCCTTTACGTACGATTGGTTGGCGGCCGTGATAAAAAGCCTGCCGAAATTAACGCTCAGCATGTCCGCCCATCTCGTTATGACCTTCTCCTTAACCCTTATGGCGAGTGTGGGGCTTACGAACTCCTCCGACACCTTCTCCGTCTTCGGCGCACTTTTTATCTCTCCTATGATGCGCCTCGTAAGCAGGCTCGAAAGGGTTTTGAAAACGTCGTAATCCGGGAAAGAACAATGGTCGACAAGGTCGTTCACCCTCGGATAATACTCGACGAGAAAAAGTATCTCGTATATTATGGGCTTCAATCCCTTAGGCAGGGTCGTAGTGTCTATGCTGGTTTTCAAGATGGAATCGCCGTCCGGGAAAAGGCTCCGCGCCTTCTCGAATTCGTCAAGCTGCCTCATCCCCTCCATGAGGAGGTTTCCGGTGGTGGTCTGTATGCGCTGCGGGGTCGTAACGGCGGCCGGGTGGAACTCGAACCTTCCTTCTTGCCAAGAAAGAAGCCTGTAGAGCGCCTTCTCCCTTTCGACCTCGCCCAGAGAGGCGTTATAGATATTGCCGTCCTTTATGTAAACGACGGCTATCTTATCGCCGGAGGTGATGGAAAGTTCGCCTTCTTTCTTGTTGAAGTGCAGTATCTGGAGTATGTCGACGAGCGACATCTGCGAGAGCTTGCCCTGTATGTCCTTGCCGCCTCCGGAGTCGGCGCCCTTAAGGAGTTCGGCCCTCTTTATGTGCCCGTACATTTCCTCCCATTTGAAAGGCTTCATGAGGAAGACGTCTGTTCCCACCCTGAAGCCGCGTATCTCCGCCTGAGTATCGGAAAGAAATATAAAAGGTATCTTAGCGGACTTGGGATTATTCTTGAGTATCTGGAAAAGCCTCTCCCCGCTTATGACAGGCAGCGTCAAATCCACCACTATAAGGGAAACGGCCTCCTTAAGCGCAATCTCGATGGCCTTGGCGCCGTCGCCGACTGAAATAGAATCGAACCCCTTGGCATCCAGGAATTCCGCGAACTTATCGCGCTCGATTTTTTCCTTAAGCGCCAGAAGGACTATGTTTCTGCCGGCCATCAGACGTGCTCCTGAAGGGAGTAATCCCTCTGAAATTTGGTTATTATACCCTCGACGAAATACGGATCCGAGGTATGAAAACAGGTGAGCGCATCGCCCCAGTTTTCTTTGCAGATTAAAGCGTAAGCGGAATCTTCGTTAAGATAGAAGGTAAACATGTTGCTCTCGAACCGCGCGTCGTTTATGGTTATGGTAGTCGCGTTCTTTATCTCGGACTCGGAATCTTTCCCTCCCTGCCCGACGAGGTGTATCCGCGTGGAGGTCTTCGGTATGGCTTCCAGATACTTCCTGATAACCTGGTTGGAGACGCCTTCCTTGGTCGCTATATAAAGAAGGCCTCTTTTTTCGGGAATCCTCGCGACCTCCTGAACTATGATTTCATTTATCTTTTGTATGAAATTATTTTGGAACGCCCCGTTCGAGCCGGTCTCGAAGGTCGCGTGCTCGAAGTCCTTATGGGACTCCTCGGTAATCAGGGCCATGACCTCCCAAAAGTACTTGTTTTTGAGTTTCATCCGTTCCCAGAGAGACTCCCTTATCTCGGAGATGCGCTTCGAAGCGAAACCAACGAGTTCCCCGTAGCCCTTGGCGTCCTTCGGGAAGTTGGCCTGAGAATAGACTATGGACGCGTAAGGTTCTCCCTGAGTCGTCATGAACTCAAGCGCCTTCGAGAGTTTTTTTATCGTTATGAGCGCTCCGAAATAATCCGTATGCGGGAGTATGATGACTATTCTTTTATCTTCGAGCATCCCGGCGACGTCGCAGCTTCTTATGACCTTCAAGACGGTAGTAACGAGCTTCTTTAAAAACTCAAGGAGGTCTTTCTTCGCGGGAACTTTCTGCCCGCCGTAGAAAGAATCGATATGGAGTATTATGACGGAAAAAGGCAGTCCGTATCTTTCAGAGCGCACACCTTCGAGCTTGCCGTACTCGCCGACAAAAAACGAGTCGTAGAAACGGCTCTCGAAGATCTTTTTCGACTCGTCAAGAAGCGAAAACTTCTTTTCCGGAATGTCTTTCTTCGCTTGTTCCATGTCATTAAGGGGCGCCGGGGAAATAACCGCGTCCGCGCAAAAACGCTACATCTTATATTTTCCGAACGCCTCTGGAGAAAAATCTTCGAGAGTCTCGAGCCAACTCCTGCCCTCCTCCGGCGTCTTTCCTTCCTTTGTCCTAAG
>JBAQMW010000343.1:0-4094 GCA_049303155.1 Thermodesulfobacteriota bacterium
CGCTTATTGTCTTGCCTATGTAAGTAAATTTCGGCATAAAACATTATCTCCTTTTAACCGCAATGACTGCCATTATTTTGTCATTGTCTATATCTTGTCATTCCCGTCGGGGTGCTGGGCAAAAGACAGCAAGAATGACAAAATGTAGGGCAGGGCTTTAGCCCTGCTACTTTAATATTGCTTAAAGCTTAAAGACGCAGACCTAAAGTTTATAGCGAAAAGTGGCGCAGGGTTGATACAAAAGAGAATATATATTTATATCAGGGATAGACAGGCGGGACGCCTGTCCTACTGCCCTGAGCTACCATCCTAACTGCCCGGCGCCCTTGGCTTCATGGCCCCGGCGTTCACCATCATCTGGCGCAATTCCTCCGGATCGGGGCTCCTGCCAAAGGCCTCGTCAAGCGTTACGAGCCTTCTCGAGAAAAGACTCATGAGCGCTTGATTCATGGTCTGCATGGAATACTTGGCCTGCCCCACCTGCATCTGCGAATAAATCTGGTGCACCTTATCCTCGCGGATAAGATTTCTTATGGCCGCGTTCGGTATCATCACCTCGAGGCAAAGAGACCTTCCCTTGCCGTCGGCCTTGGTAACGAGTATCTGTGAGAGGACGCCTTCCAGCACGAACGACAACTGCGCCCTTATCTGCGGCTGCTGATGGGAGGGGAACACATCCACTATCCTGTTTATGGTCTGAACCGCGGAATTCGTGTGGAGGGTCGCGAAACACAGATGCCCGGTCTCGGCTATGGTCAGCGCGGTCTCTATGGTTTCCATGTCCCTCAACTCTCCCAAGAGCACCACGTCCGGGTCCTGCCTCAAGACCGACTTTATCGCGCGCTTGAAGTTATGCGTATCGGCCCCGACCTCCCTCTGGTTGACAAGCGACATTTTAGAGCCGTGCAGATACTCTATCGGATCTTCTATCGTTACGATGTGGCCGGGCTCTTCGTTGTTTATCTTATCCACCATGGCCGCCAGCGTCGTTGATTTTCCGCTTCCGGTCGGGCCTGTTACCAAAACGAGGCCCCTCGGCTTCTTGGTCAATTCCTCCACTATCGGCGGAAGCCCGAGTTCCTGTATGGTTTTTATCTGAAACGGTATGGCCCTGAAAACCCCTGCCACTGTCCCCCTCTGGACGAACAGGTTTGCCCTGAACCTCGAAAGACCCTTTAAGCCGAAGGAAAAATCCAGCTCGTTTTCCTCTTCGAACTTATGCTTCTGCGCGTCGGTAATGATCGAATAGCAGAGTTGCTTGGTTTCGGCGCCGCCGATTGACGGGAGATTCATGGGCTGGAGACTTCCGTTTATCCTAAGCCTCGGCGGACCCCCTGCGGACACATGAAGGTCTGACCCGCCTTTTTCGATAAGCGTCCTCAGAAGAAACTGCATATCTACTTTTTGAGGCGGCTGTTGCGGTGTTTCCACTGACATCTCTTGCTCTCCTTAAAAAACGTTATGCGCCCCGATGCCTTTGGATACGGGGCGCTCCGTATTGAAACATCGGAGCGTGTGCGTTAACTAAAAGCAAACATCAAAGCTCAAAATTAAGGTATAGTCTTTCATCAAAAAACAAAAACCTAACTTTTACATTAGTATCGTTTGTCATTGCGAGTGAAACGAAGCGATCTCGTTATTCTTGATATTTGATATTTGATTTTTCCTTATTGGTATTTCTTTTTATAAAAAATAAAACCTTATATTTGATTTTTGATTTTTTCCGTCAATCGGCCATCGTAACCCTCAATATTTCTTCCATGGCCGACATGCCCTCGAGCACCTTGGTTATGCCGCTCATCCTGAGTGTCTTGACCCCGTCCTTTATGGCCTGCCTTTTTATGTCGGCGGAGGAGCCTCCGTTCAAAACAAGGTCTTTCAATCCCTCGGAAAACGGCATGACCTCGTAAAGGGCTATCCTGCCTTTATAGCCCGTACCGTTGCATTCGCTGCATCCCTTGCCGTGGGAGATATTGGCCTTCTCGGCCTCTTCCCGCGTAATTCCTAGATCCAGGAGCGCCTTTTCCGGCACCTCTATCCGCTCCTTGCACTTGACGCATATCTTTCTCGCCAGCCTCTGCGCCAATATGAGATTACAGGCCGAGGACACGAGGAACGGCTCTATGCCCATGTTGAGAAGCCTGTTTACGGTCGAAGGAGCGTCGTTCGTATGAAGCGTGGAAAGGACCATGTGTCCGGTAAGCGCGGCCTTTACCGCGATCTCGGCGGTTTCGTAATCCCTTATCTCTCCGACCATGATTATGTCGGGGTCCTGCCTGAGAAAACTTCTAAGAGCGGCCGCGAAATTAAGCCCTATGTCGTCGTGCATCTGGCACTGGTTTATGCCCATGAGGTTGAACTCGACCGGGTCTTCGGCGGTCGAGATGTTCTCGCTTATCTTGTTCAAATCCGAAAGCGCGGAATAAAGGGTGGTCGTCTTTCCCGAACCGGTCGGCCCGGTAACGAGCACCATGCCCCACGGCTTATGAATGGCGTGCATGAAATCCTTCAAGGCCTTTTCCTCGAACCCGAGCTTGGTCATGTCGAGCTGGAGATTGCTTTTATCGAGAAGCCTCATGCAAACCTTCTCGCCGAAAAGCGTCGGAAGGACGGAAACCCTGTAATCCATCTCCTTGTCTTTGCCGAGTTTGAGCTTAATCCTTCCGTCCTGCGGAAGCCTTCTTTCCGCTATATCGAGACTGCTTATGATTTTAATCCTCGACACTATGGCGTTTCTGAGCTTCATCGGGGGTTTCATGAATTCATGCAAAACCCCGTCCACCCTGTACCTCACCCTGAAGGACTTTTCGTAAGGCTCTATGTGTATGTCGCTCGCCTTCTTTTTTATCGCCTCAGTCAGGATGTAGTTGACGAGTTTTACGACGGGCGCGTCCTCGACGGCCTTCTTCAGGTCTCCGATATCGACCTCGGCCTCTTCCTTCATGACCTCCATATCGGTCTCGTCGAAGTCGGTCAGGACGTCGTCCACGGCCATCTCGACTTCAGGCGCCGCGTAGGCCTTCTCCAACGTCGCCTTTATGGCCGCCTCGGAAGCGACTACAGACTCGACGTTATACCCGGTAAGGAACTTGATGTCGTCTATCGCGAATATGTTGGACGGGTCGGCCATGGCCACGACGAGCGTCGAGCCGGTCCTGCTCACGGGGATAACCTGATACTTCTTTGAAACGTCCTCTGGTATGAGCTTCGAGACTTCGGGGTCTATCTCGTGGGTGTAAAGGTCTATCGTCGGTATGCCGTACTGCTTGGAGAGAAAAGTTATGAGGTCTTTTTCGGTTATGTAACCGAGATTGGTGAGATTTAAACCTAATTTACCGCCTTCTCTTTTCTGCGTCGAAAGGGCCTCGTTCAACTGCTCCGAGGTTATGAGTTTTTCCCTTATTAATAATTCCCCTAATCTGTCTGCCATGGGCTGCTCTTTCCTGAAAACCGTTCCAAGTTACGGATTATACGCGGCTATAATATTTTCCGCGCATACCCTTAATATTATAAAAAATAGACCGATGTGTCAAGGTTTATGGTAAAAGTAAAAACGCAGACCCCCGCGACCCATGCTCCGCATGGGTACCCCGATTGTCCGCCTTGCCTATGGCGGGCGAGACCTCGCTTATAGCGGGCGGGGGACAGGCTCTTAATATCGGCCCTGCGAAGATACGAACGCATTCGTAACAGTTTATTATTAAACGTATTTTCTCGCGGTATTAATTATCTCTTCGGCAAAAAACGGTTTTCTCAAGAATTCGTCTATCATTCCCTCCTTTACGCCTTCGAAGATAATATTCTCGGCGTCCCTGAAAAAACCCGTAAACAATACAACCTTCGTATCCCCCCTGATATGCTTGATTCTCCTGAAGGCGTCTAACCCGTTTATGCCCGGCATGACAATGTCCATGAAGACCAATCCGAAGGGCTTCCGGGTTACGGCCTCTATCGCCTCCGTGCCGCTCGTAACGTAGCGGACATTGTAGCCGGCGTCCTTCAATGTCTCGGTCATCCCGACTCCGACACTCTCCTCGTCGTCCACTATAAGAATGTCTCTGCTCCTTTCGAAGCGTGAAAGGAAACTTCTCCTC
>JBAQMW010000344.1:0-2333 GCA_049303155.1 Thermodesulfobacteriota bacterium
CCGTGAGAGCCTCCCTTCTCCTCGATTAGACGGTAATGGATGAAAAGTATCTGCTCTGCGCCAAGCCCTTTCACTTCTTTGCAAGGGCTTTGAGCGCCGGCTTATATTTCCTTATGAAGTCATTGACCTGCGAAACGAATTCCTTTTCCAATTCGCCGTATTCGCGCCAAGGCGTCTTTGCCTCGATTATAATCCTCCTGCGCTTCTCGTCCAACTCAACGCCTACCTGCGAGCCGACCTCCAGATCGAGTTTTTTAAGTATCTCCTTCGGAAGCGAAACCCCCTGACTGTTGCCTATGGAACAAATCTTGCGAAGCATGCTCCGACCTCCCGACATTAATCCCCCCTAACCCCCCTTTGGGAAAGGGGGTAACCTTGTTATTACCATGTTATAACATAAGTCATAAAAAATCAAGACCACAGTCGAAAAACTCATTCACTATTAAGGCTAATTCGAGGAGGTTTTAGACGAATGACAAAGTAAGGCGACACAAAATCCCCTTACATCGTCCTCTGCGTTTTTTTAATCAAACTCTTCTGATATATCTCGACAGCCGAGTTGTGTTCCCTCAAGGTAGAGGAAAAATAATGGGTGCCGTCGTTTTTCGAAACAAAATAGAGGGAATTTTCATTCGCGGGATTTAACGCCGCATCCATAGCCGCTTTGCCGGGATTCGCTATGGGAGTGGGGGGAAGGCCGAATTTTACGTAAGTATTGTAAGGCGTAGGCTGCTTAAGGTGCGCCCTCGTCAGATTTCCGTCAAAGTCATTTATCCCGTATATCACCGTCGGGTCGCTCTGCAAAGGCATTCTCTTTTTAAGCCTGTTCCAAAATACCGCCGAAACGCGCGGCATCTCAGAGGCATTCCCGGATTCCTTCTCTATGATGGAGGCGATGGTTACGAGCTCTTTCATTCCAAGACCCTTGCCTTCGGCGAGAGCGCGGAACTCCGCGTCATAGACCTGAAGAAACCTGCCTGTCATCTTTTTTATGATTTCCTCGGCTCCTGCGGTTTTCGTAAACTGGTAGGTATCGGGAAAAAGATAGCCCTCGAAACCTTTGAAGCCCAAAGATTTGGCGAAGTTTTTATCAAACGCTAATTTAAGAAACTCCTCTTTTTTCGCAAGCCCCGCGTTTTCAATGGCTGCGGCGATTTCTTTTATATTGTATCCTTCGGGAATCGTCACGAAGTAACGCTTTACTCTGCCTTCGATAAGAATATTAAGCACCTCGACCGGCGTCATGGCGGAGGTAAGTTCATACTCTCCCGCCTTTATCTTTTTCTTGGCATTCTTAAGAGAGGCCGCCAAAACAAAACCCTCTGTGCTCTTCAAGACCCCTTGTGTAACGAGATTATCCGCGACAACCCCGAAGCTCGCGCCTTGCGCTACGTTTACTATTTTCGGCGTTTGGTCGTTTGAGGCCGGGGCGTAAAGCACCGTATAAAAGTGCACCGACACGAGCGCCATTGCCGTAACAACCACTATGAGGATTTTTTCTGTTTTTTTACGCATAGGTTTTAATAAAAATCCTTCTGATAACTTGCGAAAAAATATATTGCCGTCATTGCGAGTCCGCCATTATTATTGGCGGACGAAGCAATCTCATACGGATTCAGAACAAGTTCCTCAATCTCTAACTTTATATATTTATTGAAAAGGAAGATTGCTTCGCTTTGCTCGCAATGACTGAATTTTTTCGCAATCTTCCAATACAAAATAACAAGTATGGTTATCTCTTCCGTTTGATCTACTGTCCCTGCTGCCTTTCGAGCCACCCCTGAAGAATGTAAGAAGCCGCGAGTTTATCAATGATGCCCTTTCTCTTGTCCCGCCGGACGTTTCCTTCTATCAAAACCTTCTCAACGGCGGCCGTGGAAAGCCTCTCGTCCCATCCCGTTATTTCGATATTAGGGATTTTTTCCTTAAGTTTCTCGATGAACGTAAAGACGGCTGAAGCCGCCCGGCCCGTCGAACCGTCCATGTTATAGGGGATTCCCACGACTATGGTCTTGCAAGAATATTCCTCGACAATACGGCTGATTTCAGTGATCGTGTTTTCTATTCCGGAGCGTTCCACTGCCATAAGAGGCATGGCAATGGAGCCGGACTCGTCGCTTATCGCGACGCCGATTCTTTTTTTGCCCAAATCAAGACCCAAAACTCTCACTTTTTTCAGTATATCTCATGCGAACTGTTTATTCAACCCTTGACACGGCCTCCCGCCATACTATATCATCGTATATATTTTCTCTCCCTAACGGGCGGTTAACTCAGCGGCAGAGTGCCACCTTCACACGGTGGAAGTCACAGGTTCAATCCCTGTACCGCCC
>JBAQMW010000345.1:0-6114 GCA_049303155.1 Thermodesulfobacteriota bacterium
GGGCGGGGTACCCATCCGAAGGATGGGTCGTCCCGAAGCAATCCTATTTTAATAGCATGGTAAGGAGATTCGCGTGAGCAGAATAACAGTTACGGACATACGTAAGATGAAAAAACAAGGCAAAAGAATTCCCGTGCTTACCGCCTATACCTATTCGATCGCCCGCGTGCTGGACTCCTCCGGCATACCCATCGTTCTTGTCGGGGATTCCGGCGGCATGGTGGAGGCCGGCCTCTCGACGACTCTTCCCGTAACAATGGACGAGATGATTTACCACACAAGGGCCGTTGCGAGGGCGTGCTCGTCGGCAATGGTCGTCTCTGACATGCCTTTCATGTCGTATCAGGCAAGCATCGAAGACGCGATAAGAAACGCCGGACGCCTCGTTAAAGAAGGCGGGGCGACAGCGGTAAAGGTGGAGGGAGGGGTAAAGACAGCGGCCGCCATAAAGGCGATAGTGTCGGCTGATATTCCCGTTATGGGGCACATAGGCCTTACGCCTCAGTCGGTTCTTGCTCTTGGAGGCTACAAGGTGCAGGGACGCGAAAAATCCCGCGCCGAGGCCATTATAAAAGACGCGAAAGCGGTGGAGAAGGCAGGGGCGTTCGCAATTGTTTTGGAGTGCGTGCCAATGACCCTCGCCTCGCGCATAACGCGTCTTCTTAAGATACCAAGCATTGGCATAGGCGCGGGGCCGTCCTGCGACGGGCAGGTGCTTGTGGTAAACGACATGCTCGGCCTTTCGGATACGGAAAATCTTCCGAGGTTCGTGAAGAAGTACGCTAACCTTAACGCCGTCATCAAGAAGGCGGTCATAGAATATAAAGAGGACGTGGAAAACGGCGATTTTCCGTCCAAGGAGCATTGCTATTAGTTTATGAGACGCATCACAGGCATTTCCGAGATGAAGGCTTTTTCAAGGAAGGCGAGAAAAGAGGGCAAACTCATAGCCTTTGTTCCGACAATGGGGTATTTGCACGAAGGCCACAAAAGGCTGCTTGCCGAGGCCAAGCAACTCGGCGGCTTGGTGGTATTGAGCGTTTTCGTAAACCCGTCCCAGTTCGGCTTGAACGAGGATTTCGCAAAGTATCCGAGGGACATGGAGAGGGATAAGGCGATTGCGATCGAGTGCGGCGTTGACGTCTTGTTCGCTCCCGAGGTCTCTGATATGTATCCCGTGGGTTACGGGACGTTCGTTGACGTTCCGGAATTGGCGGATAAGCTCTGCGGCAAATCAAGGCCGGGTCATTTCAAGGGAGTCGCTACTGTCGTGGCAAAACTCTTTAATATCGTCATGCCGCATAAGGCGTTCTTCGGGCTCAAGGATTATCAGCAGCAACTCGTCATAAAAAAGATGGCGAAGGACATGGATATGGACGTCGAGGTCGTCGCCATAGAAACTGTTCGGGAGGCGGACGGGCTCGCCATGAGTTCGAGAAATAGTTACTTAAGTTCCGAGGAGAGGCGCGTTGCGGCAATAATTCCGAAGGCGATGGCGGTTGCCAAGGACTCTGTCTTAAGAGGCGAAAGCAAGGGCGCGGCCATAACGGAGATTGTCAAAAAAATAATGGAGAAGGAACCTTCTGTCGTGATAGATTATGTGAGCGTATGCGATACGGATAATCTCGACAACGTAGAGGTTATCCAAGACCGCGCTCTCCTCGCGATGGCGGTAAGGCTCGGGAAGGCAAGGCTGATAGACAACTGCCTGTTAGAGCCGAAGATGACACCAAGGAGGTAAGAGAGTCATGCAACGCACGATGTTAAAGAGCAAACTTCACAGGGTTACCGTAACCGACGCGAACGTGGATTATGAGGGGAGCGTGGCCATAGATTCCTCCCTCATGGAAGCGGCCTCGATATTCGAATTCGAGAAGGTCGAGATATACGACATTACGAACGGCAACCGCTTTCAGACTTACGCGATAGAGGCCCCGAGGGGAAGCGGCACCATATCAATAAACGGAGCCGCGGCGCATCTGGCTAAGCCGGGCGACGTCGTCATCATAGCGAGTTATTCCGTGATGGAGGATTTCGAGGCCAAACGCCACTTGCCCATCCTCGTTTACGTGGATTCTTCGAACGCGATAAGGAAGATAAGTTCTGTTTGCTCCGCAGGGGTTTAAGCCGCGTTGAGGTTTTATGTTTTCATTAAAAAGAACGAGAGGCGGATTCCAAGATGACTAAGAAGATTGACGAGCTTTGCGTAAATACTCTCCGGTTCCTTGCCGTGGACGCGGTGGAGAAGGCGAACTCCGGGCATCCGGGAATGCCCATGGGGGACGCGGCCATGGCCTACGCGCTCTGGACGGGGTTTTTAAGGCATAATCCGAAAAATCCGAAATGGCACGGAAGAGACAGGTTCGTGCTTTCGGCCGGGCACGGGTCCATGCTTCTTTATTCGCTTCTTCACCTTACGGGGTATCCCTTTTCGCTCGAAGACCTTAAATCGTTCAGGCAATGGGGAAGCCATACTCCGGGGCATCCGGAGCATGACGCCGAGCGCGGCATAGAGACGACGACAGGCCCCTTAGGCCAGGGTTTTGCCACAGGCGTCGGCATGGCAATGGCAGAGAGATATCTTGCGGAGCGCTACAACAGGCCGGGTTTTCCGCTCTTCGATTACAACGTCTACGCCATAACGAGCGACGGCGACATGATGGAGGGCGTATCCAACGAGGCCGCTTCGATGGCAGGGCATCTGGGACTTGGAAGCATCGTCTATTTATACTCGGACAATAAAATCACGATAGAAGGCTCGACCGAACTTGCCTTTACCGAAGACGTGGGTAAACGCTTCGAGGCTCTTAACTGGCACGTCGAAAAGGTAGAGGGTAACGACATCGAGGGAGTTTCTTTTGCCATTAAAAGGGCAAGAGAAGAAAAGACGAGGCCGTCCCTTATAATAGCGAGAACTCAAATAGGCTTCGGAAGCCCGGGCAAGGAAAACACCTCCGAGGCGCACGGTGCGCCTCTCGGAGGCGATGAGGTAAAACTTGCCAAGACGGCATTGGGCTGGCCGCTCGAGCCGCATTTTTTCATACCGGACGAGGCTCTGAATTTTTTCAGGCAGGCAATGACGAAAGGCGGCGCCCTTGAGAAGGAGTGGAACGAGACATTTGAGAAATATTCAAAGGAATATCCCGCTCTCGCGGAAGAATTTTTGTCTTTAAAAGAATCCCTTTATTCGGGAGAGTGGTTGAAGGCTTTGCCTTCTTTTAGCCCATCCGATAAACCAATCGCAACGAGGAGCGCTTCGGGAAAGGTCTTGAACTCCATCGGCAAGAACTCGCCGTTTTTAATAGGCGGGAGCGCGGACCTTGCTCCTTCGAACAACACCTTCATGGATGGCCTTGGCGTTTTCACGAACGGAAAAGCGGGGCAAAACGTGCATTACGGAGTGAGGGAGCACGCCATGGCCGCGGCGATGAACGGCATGGCCTTAAGCGGGCTTCTTCCGTTCGGCGGAACGTTCCTTGTTTTTTCCGATTACATGAGGCCCGCCATAAGGATTGCCTGCCTTTCCAAGATACACGCTGTCTATGTTTTTACGCACGATTCAATCGCCTTGGGCGAGGACGGCCCGACGCACCAGCCGGTGGAGCATCTCGCCTCCTTGAGGGCGTTGCCGAATATGACCGTCATACGCCCCGCCGACGCCCTTGAAACGGTCGAGGCGTGGAAGGCCGCTATAACCCATAAACACGGCCCGGTCGCCCTTATCCTTACAAGGCAGGCGCTGCCGGTCATAGACAGAAAAAAGTACGGAACGTCCGAGGCCTCGGAACTTTCAAGAGGGGCTTACGTCATAGCGGGAGACAGAGACGTAGTTCCGGAGGTGATAATCATTGCAACAGGCTCGGAGGTGCACGCCGCGCTTACTGCCTACGAGAGGCTTAAGCAAAGAGGCGTAGGAGCGAGGGTCGTGAGCATGCCGAGCATGGAACTCTTTAACGCGCAGGACGAGGAATACAGGAACGCCGTGCTTCCGATCGAGGCGAGCGTCCGGATTTCCGTCGAGGCCGCCTCCCCCATGGGCTGGCATAGGTACGTGGGCATTGAAGGATGCGTAATGGGAATCGAGACGTTCGGGGCCTCGGCCCCTTGCAAGACGCTTCTTGAAAAATACGGCTTTACCGCCGAAAACATCGAGAAAAACGCCATGGAACTTTTGAGGAGGAAGAAGGGTTTGTTCGCGGACGGAATATGATGTAATGCAGAGCGTCATAACTTTGCATACCCGCGTTGCGTCTCGGCTCGTCGCTGCGGCGTATACAAAAATACGCCTCGCTTCGACCCTTCGTCGCGCCTTGGTCTGCTTTGTTCTGACGCTCTGCAACGAGTATTTATTTATGACGTGCTATCATGCATGAAGTGAATATGGCCGACATAACGGTTAAGGGATTTGCCGAAGAGTACCGCGTTGCTCTTGATTTGGCGGTTAAGACCTCCGTTGTCAAGAGGATTTGGGCAAAGGACGCGTCTTTGTGGAAAGACTCGCTTGAGGTTAAATCTCTCATAGAAAATTCCCTTGGCTGGCTTTCGCTGCCGGCCTTCGGAGCCGAGAGGGCAAGCGAGATAAAAGAATTCGCTCTTCGGGCGAAAGGGCTCGGATATAAATCCGCCGTTGTTTTAGGCATGGGAGGCTCAAGCCTTTGTGCTCTTGTTTTTTCAAAGACCTTCAAGACTTCCCCAGGATACCCCGAACTCTTTGTCTTGGATTCCACCGACCCTTCCGCCATAGCAAGGCTCGAAAAATCGATAAACCTTAAAGAGACCCTTTTCATCGTATCCAGCAAATCAGGCGGCACGATAGAGCCGCTTTCTCTATTCGAGTATTTTTATGATTCCATTTCCAAGTCCGGCAAGGCCGCAGGGGAAAATTTCGTTTCCATAACGGACAAGGGCAGTTACCTCGAAGATCTCTCGAAAAAGCTCGGATTCCTTAACGTGTTCCTGAACCCGAAGGACATAGGCGGAAGGTATTCGGCGCTGTCTTATTTCGGGCTTGTGCCTGCGGCGTTAAAAGGCATGGATATCGAGAGGCTTTCGGTTGAAGCCGCTTCCATGGCAAAGGCGTGCGCTACGGACGTTTCAACGGGAAAAAATCCGGGGCTTGTCTTGGGGCTGACCATAGGCGTACTTGCTTCGATTGGCAGGGATAAATTGACGTTTCTTCTTCCCGAAAAATTAGTTCCCTTCGGCCTCTGGATAGAGCAGTTAATCGCTGAAAGCATCGGCAAGGAAGGCAAGGGGATTTTGCCGATAGTGGGGGAGCCTATTACAGAGGCCGGGACTTACTCTAACGACAGGGTGTTTGTAAGCCTTGACTATAAAGGCGGCTCGGTCAATAAGGATTTTTTGCTCCGGCTTCGTAAGGCCGGGCATCCGGTCGTGAGTTTCGAGATTCAAGACGAATATTGCCTCGGAGGAGAATTCTTCAGGTGGGAGTTCGCCGCCGCCGTATGCGGGCTGACTTTAGGCATAAACCCATTTGACCAGCCCGACGTCGAGGACGCGAAGATTAGGACAAGGACGATACTCAAGGAGATAGAGGGAAAGGGCGCCGTAAAAAGGAGCGAGGCTGTTTTTGATGGAGGGCGTTTTAAGATTTTCTTCGGGCCGGAGACTCTTAAAAAAACCAATGGCAAGGCTTCGGCCTTCAAAAGGCTTTTGAAGGAGGCCTCTTACTTAGGGCTTCTTTCTTATACTGATTCGGACGACGAAGCCCTGAATGAGGCCGTAACCTCGTTTCGAAAAAATCTTCTTCTTTCGTACGGCCGGCCGGTACAGTTAGGCTACGGCCCGCGGTATCTTCATTCAACGGGGCAGTTGCATAAGGGCGGCCCGGCAGGGGGAGTTTTTATGATAATGGCCGCGGAAGAACGTGATAACGATATGGCGGCCGTGGGAAAGCCTTACTCGTTCGGAACTCTCGAGTTTTCTCAGGCATTGGGGGACGCGGCTACATTGGATTCCAAGGGCAGGGTTGCGGCATTTTTCGAGTTAAAGGAAGTTTCGCCGGAGGCGATAAAAGAGGTGGAGAGATGGCTCTGTTCGGATTGAACCTTATATTTTTTCCCTCTCCCCAAGGGGGAGAGGGTAGGGTGAGGG
>JBAQMW010000346.1:0-1768 GCA_049303155.1 Thermodesulfobacteriota bacterium
TAAACCTTCCTTTCATAACGGCGGACGCGAGCGGGCCGAAGCATCTTGTGGTAAGGCTTTCGAGGGCGAAGTTGGAGAGTCTCGTCGCCGACCTCATCGAGAGGAGCCACAAGCCCTGCGAGCAGGCGATGAAGGACGCGGGGTTAAAGCCCTCGGACATAGACGAGGTAGTGCTTGTCGGAGGCATGACGAGGATGCCGGCCATACAGAAGTTCGTGAAGGATTTCTTCGGCAGGGAGCCGCACAAGGGGGTAAACCCGGACGAGGTCGTTGCTATCGGCGCGGCCATACAGGCCGGAGTCTTGGCAGGAGAGGTCAGGGAAGTCGTGCTTTTGGACGTTACGCCCCTTTCTCTCGGCATAGAGACCTTGGGAGGGGTAATGACGACCCTCATACAGAGAAATACCACCATACCGACGAAGAAGAAGGAAACGTTCACGACCGCCGGAGACAACCAGACACAGGTGGAGATACACGTCTTGCAGGGCGAGAGGCCCATGGCAAAGGACAACAGGACCCTCGGACGGTTCAATCTTCTCGGCATACCTCCCGCGCCGAGAGGCGTGCCTCAGGTGGAGGTGGCCTTTGACATAGACGCGAACGGGATACTCCACGTCGCGGCAAAGGATAATGCGACCGGCAAGGAGCAGAGGATAACCATCACATCCACGAGCGGCCTCAGCAAGGATGAGGTCTCCAACATGGTCAAGGAGGCAGAGGGGCACGTCGAGGAGGATAAGCAGAAGCGCGAGATAGTGGAAGAGAGGAATAAGCTCGATTCCCTCGTCTATTCCATAGAAAAAACGCTTAACGAAAACCGCGCCAAGCTCCCGGAGCATGACGTGAAGGCGACTGAAGACGCCCTTGCTTCCGCGAAAAAGGCCCTTGAAGGCGGTATTGCCGAAGAGATGAAGTCGGCCTCTGAAAAACTTCTTGCCGCGTCCCATAAGGTGGCGGAGTTCCTCTATAAGCAGGCCTCTTCTTCGCCGGAGGGCGGCGAAGCAGGAGCCGCGCCAAGCGGCGAGAATACCGTTGTTGACGCCGAGGTGGTGGACGACAAGAAGTCCGGCGCGTCGGATAAGCAGTAAGCCGGTATCAGTTGCCGATTGACCTCCTTATTTGTCATTGCGAGTCCGCCATTATTATTGGCGGACGAAGCAATCTCATTTTAAAGATGAAATATCCATAACCGATAACATCAAGGGTTCCCACTCCCACTATGCCTAAAAAGGACTACTACGGCCTGCTCGGCGTCGGCAAGATCGCGACCGAAGAAGAGATTAAAAAGGCATACCGAAGCCTCGCCAAAAAATACCATCCCGACCTGCATCCCGGCGATAAGGCCGCGGAGACGAAATTCAAAGAGATAAACGAAGCGTATGAGACCTTAAGCGACCGGGAAAAACGCCGTACCTACGACCTGGGAGAGCGAGTCATGTTTGAAGGCGCGTCCGAGGGATGGCCCGGCGGCAGGAGCCCCTTCGGAGGAGGGTTCGAGCAGGTAAACTTCGACGAATCCATGGGCGGCATCGAGGATATCTTCAGCGAGGTCTTCGGCGCGGCGAGGAAGCGCGGCCCGCGAAAAGGCAAGGACATAGAGTACACCCTCGAGATAGACTTTATGCACGCGATAAAAGGCACCGAGGTGGAGCTGACGCTTAGGAGGACCGAGACCGCGGAGAAGGTTAAGGTAAGGATACCTCCGGGGGTGAAGGACGGCTCAAAGGTTAAGGTTAAGGCCAAGGGAAGCCCCGGAGCAGAGGGAGGC